>JBDGQF010000139.1:0-12195 GCA_042219255.1 Halobacterium sp.
TCGCCTACTACGGGTTCGTGTACTCGATGCAGGCGGCGAAAGCCCAGCAGTAGGCTCCCGGGACGCGCTCCGGGACCGGACTATCGGTCGCAGAACTTTTTTTCGAGCAATATGGTCGTTCAGTGCCCGCCGTCGGTCGCCGCACCGAGCAGGAACCCGCGCTCGTTCGGCGTCGTGCCGTTGCTGCGCGCGGTCTTGCTCAGCGAGTCCTCGAGGAGCGTGCGCTCGGCCTTCCGGAGGTGTTCGAGCAGCGTAGCGCGCGTGATGTCGAGTTCAGCGGCGAGTTCGTCGGCGTCCGTCTCGCGCGGCCACTCGAAGTAGCCGGCGGCCAGCGCCGCTTCGAGGACTTCCGCCTGCCGGTCGGACAACAGCGAGTCCGGGCGCTCGTATGGCGTCAACCGGCCGAGTTCCACCGTCCCGAGTTCACCGAGTTCGTCGACGATTGCGCGCAAGTCGTCACGCCGGAACACGACGATTTCGAACACGCGCTGGTTCCCGTTCACTTTGTCCCAGCCGTCCAGCATCCCGTGGTTCGCGCGGATGACCGGGAGCGCGCCACACGACCGCTTCGTCAACACGAGGCGCGTTCCGTCGACGCGCTCAAGGTCGGTGACCTCCTCGGCGGCCTCGAAGGCGGCCTGGAACTCCGCGACGCGCTCGCCGGCGTCGACGACGAACCGGATGTACTCGTCGTCGATGACTTCCTCCTTGGTCACGGTGACCGTGGTGTCCCAGCGACTCGTCACCTCGCTGAGCACGCAGTCGCAGTCGAGGTCGACGAAGAGTTTCGCCCGGAACATGAACTAGTAAACTCCGTACGAGTGTATGAACGTTTCTCACATGGTAAACACCGCCAGTAGTTGCACTCTCCACTGGCCCAGGAGCGTCGCGGCCAACTACCCCTCTGCAATTAATACCATCTTAAAGATATGAATAACAAATTGGTATGTAGTCGGCTCGAGTATCGACACCGATAGAGCGTACTCAGAACTCAGTCCCGCTGGAGATAACTTCGCTTTCGAGAGAATAGCGGGGATTAGTGGGTATTTCGACCGGATACGGGCGAACTGGTGGATATAAACAGCATCTATTTTCGCTCAGGCGGCTATTCAAGAATAGGTGCCTATTGTTTGGTAATTAGCTTTGAAGCTGCTAAATTCTCGACTTTGACTGAATTGACCGCCAAACCAGGAGTGCGCCATAGACGATGCTGGAAAACAGAGATTTGGCCGAACAAAATAGTACGGAATATGGTGAAAGCGACAAATAGTCAAATATAGAGAATAGAAATGGAGCGCCGAGTCGACCAGTCAGGGAACGGACGGAGTGGTGGGTGTCGTCGCCTAGATGTCGGTAATCCGGTGGTAGTCCTCGTCGACTGCCTGCGCGTCCTCCGTGAGGAGCGCGACGACGAGGTAGTCGGCGTACTCGCTGACGTACTCGACGAGTTTCGCGATGCGGTCGGAGTCGATGGCCTCCAGGGAGTCCAGGAGAATGTACGGGACGTCCTCGTACACTTCGTGGGCGAGGTAGCCCGCGAGCGCGAGCACGAGGCCCGTGATTTCGCGCTCGCTCTCCGAGAGGTGGTCGACGGTGTCCTCGTAGGCGACGCCGGACTCCGTCGTCCGCACGACGTGGAGGTCGAACGCCGTCTCCGTGACGTTCCGGCGGCCGCGCTTCACCTCGCGCTCGCGGCGCTCAAGCCAGATGCGGTCGAGGTTGTCGTAGTCCAGCATCTCCAGGACGGTCTCCATGTGGTCGTTGAACTCCTCGACGGTGTCGCGCTCGATGCGCTCGATGCGCGTGCGCAGTTCCTCGATTTCCTCGTCGAGGCGGTCGCGGCGCGCCTCCAGGGCGGCTTCCTCGCCGATGCGGTCTTCGATGCGCGCAATCTCGTCCTCGACGTCGTCCAGTTCGCCCTCCAGGCGGCCGAGTTCGTACTCCAGTTCGTTCGCCTCGCGGTGGTGTTCGAGCACGTCGCTGTACTCCGTCGACTCCAGTTCCTCCACGGCCGCTTCGACGTCCTCGACTTCCGCGACCAGTCCGTCGCGGCGCTCCTCCAGGCGGTCGATGGCGTCCTCGCAGCGCTCGATTTCGTCGTCCAGTTCGCCCAGCCGGCGGTCGAGGCGCTCGCGTTCCTGTCGCGCTTCCCGGAGTTCGCGCCGGCGCGCCTGCAACTCCTCGATTTCGTCCTCGACGGCGGACACCGCCTCTAACTTCTCCGCGCTGAACTCGCGGAGTTTCTCCAGCGTCCCCGAAATCTGGTCGCGGTCGACGCTGCTGCCACACGTCCAGCAGACCACGTCGTCGCCGGCCACGAGTCTGTCCGTCGGGTCGTCGCTGTCCTCGGCGAGCGCCGCCAGCGCGTCCGGGCCGGCGTCGTCCAGCACGTCCTCGTTGAACCCGATGACGCTGCGCAACTCCGAGACCTCCGACTCCAGTTGCTGTTTGCGTTCGCGCAGCGACCTGACCTCGGACTCGATGGCGTCCGCGTCGCCCTCCGGTGTTTCGGACAGCGACTCGCGCTCGGCGCGCAGGTCGCTGCGTTCGCCGCGCAGGTCGGAGAGGCGCTCGCGCTCGGTCTCCAGTTCGTACCGGACGTCCTCCAGTTCCGACCGCAGCGAACTCAGTTCGTCCAGTTTCGACTCGAGTTCCTCTTTCTGCTGCTGGTGTTTCTCGACGTCGTCGACCGCATCGAGTTCCGCCTCCGTCGCCGCCAGTTGTTCCCGGGTCTCCTCGATTTCGGACTGGAGTTCCTCGCGGCGGCGCTCCTTCGCCGGGAGTTCCGCTTTCAGGTCGTCGACGTCGTCGAGTTCGGACTCGACGCGGTCGCGCTCCTCGACGAGGCGGTCGATTTCCGCCTGAATCTCGTCAGTGTCGACCGGCCTGAGGATGAGGTCGTGGAGGCCGTCGCCGCGTTCGACGGCGCGACGGACGTCGTTGGACTCCAGGAGGAACGCGAAGAGGTCGGCGAGCTCCGGGTCGTCGAGGTAGGGGTCGCCGTCCGTGACGACCGTGCCAGACCGGCGGCGCAACTCCCTCGTGTACGTCTCGCCGTCCAGCGAGAGTTCGACCCTGGCGTCGTCCGCGTCGCCTTTCACCGTGACGTTGTCGCTGCCCATCGCCGCCATGAACGCCTGCAATAGCGACGTGCGGTTGGTGGCGTTCCGTCCCTCGAGGACGTTCACGCCGGACGCGAACTCGACGGCCGTCTCCTCGATGCCGCCGACGTTCTCGACGCGTATCTCTCCGTCGACGAGTCTCGACTCTCGGACTCCCATACCTCCTGTTCGCGTGACGACTGGTATAAATCTTGGTGCCGGACGGCCACCGATGCCGCCAATGCGGCACGACCCGAGGAAGGTGTCGACGCGTCGACGGGAACAGTTATAAGGTTCTCACCCGGTATCACCGAACGATGACTGATGGCGACGACGCCCCGCGGAGCAAGGTGGCGCGACTCCTCGACGAGTACGGCCTCGAGGGCGTCGGCCCTGAACTGGAGGCGCGCTGGACGGCGACCGGGGACGCGCACTGGAGCCTCAGAGACCTCGCGACGCACCTCAACGAGGCACTCGTCCGCGAGCGCCTGCAGGCGGCCGGCGAGAACCCGTCGCGCGCGGAGGTGGAGACCGTCACGAGCGCGCTCGCGGGCGACGAGTCCGCGGCCGAGCGGACGCAGGTGCGGCGCCGCCTGGAGCGCTCGGGCGTCGACGCCGACTCGCTGGAGCGCGACCTCGTGACCTACCAGGCGGTCCGTAGCTACCTCAGGGACTACCGGGGCGCGTCCTACGACCCTGAGTCCCGCGACCCCGTGGCGGCGGTGACGGACGCCGTCGAGAAACTCCGCGGCCGCCTCGTCTCCGTCACCGAGTCGAAACTCCGAACCCTCCGGTCGACGTCCCGGCTGTCCATCGGCGAGTTCCGCGTGATGGTCGACGTCCAGGTGCTGTGCACGGACTGCCACGGCCAGTACGGCGTCCGCGAACTACTCACCGAGGGCGGGTGCGATTGCGACGCCGAGTAGGAGGCCCCGTCAGGCAGGAATAACAAAAGTAACGTTGTTATTTTATCTCCGATTTTCGGTTCGCGTCGCCGGCGGCGTCGCTGCGGCGTACCGCCGGAATCCAGCGCGTTCGCCGCGCTTGCTCCCGGAAACAATTGCTCGTTGACAATCCTATTAGTGCCCCCACGGGGATGCCTACTGCATGGACCTGGAAATCGACGACAACGCGGCGCTGGTCGCCGCATCGAGCAGCGGACTCGGGAAGGCAACTGCGACTGCGCTCGCCCGCGAGGGCGCGAACGTCGTGGTGAACGGCCGCGACGAAGACCGACTCGCCGAGGCGGTCGAAGACATCCGCGGCGTCGCGGAGGGCGAAGTAGTGGGTCACGCGGCAGACCTCACCGACCCGGACGACATCGAGGCGCTCGTGCAGCGAGCGGTCGACGAGTTCGGCGGGCTCGACCACCTCGTGACGAACGCGGGCGGCCCGCCGAGTAAGCCGTTCAAGGAGACGACCGACGAGGAGTGGTACGACGCCTACGACCTGCTCGTGATGAGCGTGGTGCGCCTCGTGCGCGAGTCCGTCGAACACCTGGAAGCCGGTGACGGCGGCAGCATCGTGAACTCCACGTCCCACAGCGTAAAGGAGGCAATCGACGGCCTCGTGCTCTCGAACTCGGTTCGGATGAGCGTCATCGGCCTGGAGAAGACCCTGTCGCGGGAGCTGGCGCCCGACGTCCGCGTGAACGCCGTGATGCCCGGCGCCCACCAGACCGACCGGATGGAGTACCTCATCCAGAACGCCGTCGACCAGGGGAACTTCGAGACCTACGAGGAGGGCTACCAGTCCTGGACGGACGAGATTCCGATGGGCGACCTGGGCTCCCCAGAGGAGTTCGGGAACCTCGTGGCGTTCCTGCTGTCCGACCGCGCGAGCTTCATCAACGGCGAAGCGGTGATGGTCGACGGCGGCGACGCGCGTTCGAACCTGTAACCGACTCAGGTTACAACTCCCTCATTTTCTCGCTGTCCAGCAGTTGCTGTGCGACGAAATCGTCGTTTCACATTACAGCTAGTGCCGTTCGGTGTAGGAAAACAAGCCCGTGAAAATACCTGTATTAAAATTCGAGTGAACTTGTAGTGGAAGTAATTAGTCGTTTCAGTGAGTCAACGAGACTCCGGCCGGGACTGGGTCGACAGCAGTCTCTGGCCGGTCGCTGTCCCCGACTGACCGAGTGTTGTCCAGAAACCGCCACGCTCCCTGTCGTGCGGCCCTGGCGAGTCAAACCCGGAATGCTGTCGTCGACGCAGCGACCTCAAGACTCGATTTCCGCCGTAGAGATGCTGGGCCCCCGTATTCGTCGAGTGAAACCGCGAGCCTGCTGGCGGTTCTCTACATCTGTTCTGTGTGGCCGAACACGAGAACAGTGCTACTTGAATGATTGTGTCGGGAATCAAGTCTGCTCGCCGGGTTGTCGCGTCGACCGGAGACCGGCGGAAAACGAACGGCGGTTTCTCGGTGTCTAGGGGCGCTAACGACCATGATGCCGGAATCCGGCGGTGTGAAGCGAGTAGTTTGTTCGCTCCTACCGAATCGGAAGTCAGAGGGCGTCTAATTGGTTAAAACGACTGGTAGCGGAGATTTCACCGCTGACAGTGCCCGCTGCGATGGACTGAGCTGTCGCTCCGGGGTAGGACTTTACGGCTGGCTCGTGGGGGAGTGACGAGCGCGGAATCCGAGTGGAGAATCGAGTAGCGCGGGTGTGGGTCGAGTCGGCCGAGTCGGACTTCAGTACTGGCCGATGGTGACCGGCGGGCCGCCGTGCGGGCCGTACGGCGCGTCGTCGAGCCACTCGCCCGCTGGCTCGTAGTACGGCGCTGCCTTCGCGGCGAGGTACTTCTTCGCGCGAGTGACGTAGCTGTCGCCCTGCAAGTACTCCAGTGCCTGGCCGGCGGCGGCCTTGTTGTACTGGGCTGCCTTGAGGCGCTGGACGCCGTAGTGCTTGATTTCCGCGGCGGCGGTCTCGTCGTGCTCCGCACTGAGCGCGGCGGCGATGCGGGTGGCGGCGGCGTCGGCGTCGGCGACGCCGGAGTTCATGCCGCGCGCACCGAACGGCGCGAACAGGTGGCCTGCTTCGCCGGCGAGCAGGACGCGGTGGTGCTCGTCGATGAGCGTGTCCGAGATGACTTGCTTGAACTTGTACTGGGAGACCCATTCGACGCGGTCGCGGTACCGCTCGCCGAGCGTCTCCGCGACGAGTTCGCTAATCTGGTCGTCCTGGCAGAGGAACTCTGGGTCGTCGCTCTCCTTGCACTGGATGTCGACGCGCCACCCGCCCTGGAACGGCACCAGGAGGACGTTCCGGCCGTCCACGCGCGGGTGGTCGTAGTGGAACACGCGCTCCTGCTTGAGCGGCTGGTCTTCGAACTCCTCGATGTCCGCGATGATGAAGGAGTTCTCGGACTGCGTGCCGGAGAACTCCGCGCCGATTTCCTTCCGGACCTGTGAGCCGGCGCCGTCGGCGCCGACGGCGTACTCGGCGCGGTAGCCCTCGCCGCTCTCAGTCTCGATGTAGACGCCGTCCTCGTCGGACTCGACGGTCTCGACGCCGTCGTCCCAGTGGACGTCGATGCCGGCGTCCTCGACGGCTTCGAGCATGTACTGCTCGGTCCAGACCTGGGGGAGACTCGTGAAGTGCGGGAGGTCGCCGGTGCCGCCCGGCGTGTCGTACGTGCGCTCGAAGACTTCCTTGCCGCGGAACAGCGTGCGGCGCGTGTCCCAGATGAGGCCTTCCTCGACGAGGCGGTGGCCGAGGCCGGGCGAGGAGGTCTCGAGCGTGCGGAGCGTGTCCTTGTGGACGTAGATTGCGCGACTCCCGGGTCGGTCTCGGTCTTCCGGGTCGGCTTCCAGAATCGTCGCGTCCACGCCCCGCGCGTTCAGCGCGAGCGCGGTCGTCATGCCCACGGGGCCGGCGCCCGCGATGACTACCTGTGCGTCTGTCTGCGCTTCTGAGCCGCTCATCGTATTACGATATAACGTAGACTGGGGGTATAGATGTTTCCCCGCTCGATGACACGCCCGAATAGTGACCAACGCACGATACGGACGTACAGTGCGAACATGTTCGCGGACGGACTGACTGTGGGTGTAGCCTAACGTGTTCGTATGAAGGCAGCAGACCGACCTGACAGTGACCTGCGCGGCGTGCCGATGACCGAGGCGGAGCGCGACGACTTCCTCCGCGAGCAGGGCCAGGGCGTGCTCTCGCTGGCGGACGGCGACGACGCCTACGGCCTCCCGGTGTCGTTCGGGTACGACGGCGACGCCCTCTACTTCGTGTTGCTCCAGTTCGGCGACGCCAGCGAGAAACTGGAGTTCGCGGACGCCACGGAGACGGCGACGTTCGCGACGTTCGAGTTCGAGGACGAGCACCACTGGCGGAGCCTCCTCGTGCGCGGCAGCATCGAGCGCGTCCCGGACGACGAGGCCGACGACGTCGACGAGGTCATGTTCGAGAACGCGCGGTTCGCCAGCCTGTTCCCGCACGGCGAACCCATCACAGACCACCCGCGGTTCCGTCTGTCGCCGACAGAGACGACCGGTCAGAAGGGCCAGGGCCACGATACGTGAAGGGACGGGACTCGACACCGGCCGACGTTTCAGTCCGGAATCACGAATCTTAACACGGCTACCGGGCAAGGGGACTGCATGGCAAACGACACACCGGCCTACGAGTTCAAGAACCGCGACGTCATCATCCTCCGCGAACTCGCGAAAGACCCCGGCATCTCCTCGCGCGACCTCGCAGAAGTCCTCGAGGAGGAACACGACATCGACGTCTCCTACGTCACGGTCAACGAGTCCATCCGGAACATGCGCGAAGCGGGCGTGTTCCAGGAAGCCATCATGCCCAACGAGGAGTACTTCGTGTTCGAACTGTTCGAGTTCAAGTTCAATCCGGAGTACTTCGCCGAGGAGTGGCGGGACACCATGGAGCACATCCGCGACGACGAACACACCCTGATGTACTTCCTCTCGGACGGCGAGTACCAGTGGAAGTCCATCATGCTGTTCCCGACGCGCGAGCACGGCGAGCGCTGGCTGCACGAGTTCTACAAGAACCACGGCAAGACCGTGCTGAACGTCCGGACGTCCGTGATGACGAACGTCCTCGAGTTCGGCGCCAGCCCCGAACTGTTCGACAGCCTCGAAGCGGCGGAGGGCGGCAAGTTCTAGGTCGTCCCGTCGCGTCCTGACGGGACTGGAGCGGTCAATCCAGGACGGCGCGCGCAGTTACTCCTCGATGGGGAGCGAGCCGTGTTCGGCCTCGAACTGTTCGACCAGCGTCTTCTTGTCGAACTTCCCGGTCGTGGTCTTTGGGACTTCGTCGACGAACTCGAAGCGGTCTGGCAGCCACCACTTCGGGAACTCCTCGAGGAGGTACTCGCGGAGGTCGTCGACGGTCACGCCGTCCTCTGTGACGACGTACGCGACCGGCCGTTCCTGCCACTTGTCGTGGGGGACGCCAATCACGGTGGCTTCCGCGACGCGGTCGTGGCCGATGAGCGCGTTCTCCAGTTCGATGCTGGAAATCCACTCGCCGCCGCTCTTGATGACGTCTTCGAGGCGGTCGACCACGTCGATGTAGCCGTACTCGTCGATGGTCGCGACGTCGCCGCTGCGGAAGTAGCCGTCACTCGTGAACGACGCCTCGGTGGCGTCCGGGCGCTCGTAGTACTCGTCTGCCAGCCACGGCGCCCGCGCGTGGACTTCACCGGGCGTCTCGCCGTCGTGGGGGACTGGTTGGCCGTCGTCGTCACGCAGCCGGATTTTCACGCCCGGCGCGGGGACGCCCGCCTTCATGCGGAGGCGGTCTTGCTCTTCCTCCGGCAGGGACTTCACTTCGGTCGTCATCAGCGTGTTCGCGAGGTGCGGGGACGCCTCCGTCATGCCGTAGCCCTGGCTGATGGGCGCCTCGTACACCTCGTCGAACTTCCGGATGAGCGACTCCGGCGGCGAACTCCCGCCGATGAGGACGTCCTGGAGGGTGTCGAGGACGTCCGGGTCGAGGTCGTCGGACTCCTCGATGATGCGGTCGACCTCCATCCAGACGGTCGGCACCGCGGCCGCGATGGTCACGTCCTCGTCCTCGATGATGGGGATGAGTTCGTCCGGGTCGGTGTGCTGGTTCGGCAGCACGATTTTCGCGCCCGTGAACGTCGTCGTGTACGGGAACCCCCAGCCGTTGACGTGGAACATCGGCACCACCGGCATCACCACGTCGGACTCACTCACGCCGAACACGTCGACGTGGCTGTGCATCATCGTGTGCAGGAACTGGCCGCGGTGCGTGTACTGGACGCCCTTCGGCAGGCCAGTCGTCCCGGACGTGTAACAGAGCGCGCTCTCGGTCTCCTCGTCGAACTCCGGCCAGTCGTAGTCGGTGTCGTAGCCCGCGATGAACGACTCGTAGTCCGTCACCGGCCCGAGACTGGTCTCCAGCACGTCGTCCTCGTCACCCAGAATCACGTACTGTTCGACCGTCTCCAGGTCGTCGGCGATGGGTTCGATGACCTCGACGAACTGTGGGTCGACGAACAGCAGGCGGTCTTCGGCCTCGTTGATGATTTCGACGAGGTGGTGTTCGGGCAGCCGGTGGTTCACCATGTGGATGCTGCGCTCGCTGCACGACGGCCCGAAGTACAGTTCGTAGTGCCGGAAGTGGTTCAGCGCCATCACGCCCGAGCGCTCCCCCGGCTCCATGCCGTAGTCGTCGAGCGCGTGCGCGAGCTGGCTGATGCGCTCGTAGGCGTCGCCGTACGTGTACCGGTGCGTGCTGCCGTCCGGGAGCGCCGTCACGATTTCCTTGTGGGCGAAGAGGTCGCGTGCGCGCTCCAGGAACGTCGTTATCGTCAGCTCGTAGTCCATTGTCATGCTGTCTCACCTCGTGGTCTGAACCGGTAAAATACCCGGTGCTGGTCGGTCGGGCCGTCGACGTCCACCACCACCAGCGACACCGGGTCGCCGATGGAGAGGTCGTCGTACTCGGCGCCGTGGATGCGCGCGGACAACCGGACGTCCACGCCATCCAGGTCGACGACGCCTGTGACGAACGGCGGGTCCATGCCGAGCGGGCCGCTGCCCCGCACCGTCGAGAACGCGTGCAGCGTGCCCTCGTGCGGGAGCGAGACGTACGCGAGGTCGTCGCTCATGCACTCCGGACACACCACGCGCGGCGGGAAGTGAAGTTCCCCGCAGTCCTGGCACTCCGTCGTGGACAGCGACCCCTCGCGGAGTCGGTCGTAGAACTCGCTGATTCGCGTGTGGTCGGCGTCCTGCAGGTCGTAGAAGTCCAGCAGGCGCGGCAGTTCGATTTCGTCTGGGACCGTGACGGTCGCGCGCGGCGGGTCGCCGTCCCGCCCCGCGGCCGTCTCGTCGGTGTCGTCTGTCATTGTGGGTCTCTCGCGAGCGTCATCACGCTGTGCACGGAACCGCTACCGCTGAGGTTGTGGATGAGGCCGGTCTCCGGGCTGTCCGGCACCTGGCGCGCGGACTCCACCTCGCCAGTGAACTGCTTGTACACCTCGAGCGCCTGGGAGACGCCGGTCGCGCCGAGCGGGTGGCCACAGCCCAGGAGGCCGCCACGCGGGTTGACGGCGATGTCGCCGTCGAGCGCGCTCCGGCCGTCTGCGGCGAACTGGCCGCCCTCGCCCTTCTCTACCCAGCCGAGGTCTTCGTACTCGATGATTTCGCTGATGGAGAAGCAGTCGTGGACTTCCGCGACGTCCAGTTCCTTCAGCGGGTCGTCGATGCCCGCCTGCTCGTAGGCTTGCTCGGCGGCGTTCGTCGCCTGCGGCCACGCCGAGAACGACGGCAGGTTGTTGATGGAGTTGCTCGCCATGCAGGACTGGCCGCTCCCAGTGACGTACGCGGCGGTGTCCGTGACCTCCCGGGCCTTCTCCTCGCTGACGAGCAGGAGGCCGGCGGCGCCGTCCGTGATGCCGCTGCAGTCCAGCAGGCACAGCGGCGGCGCGACCGGATACGAGTCCAGGACGTCGTCGACGTCGACCTCGGTCTGGAACTGCGCGTACGGGTTGTTCGCGGCGTGGTTCTTGTTCTTCACGCTGACCTGCGCGAGCTGTTCGCGCGTCGTGTCGTACTCGTGCATGTGGCGCTGCGCGAACATCGAGAAGAACGACGGCGCGTTCAGGCCGTTCACGCCGTCGAACTCGCGGTCGAGCACGTTCGTCATGCTCGCCTGCGTCTCCTCGACGTAGTCGTCGCCGAGGTTCATCTTCTCGACGCCGAGCACGAGCGCGACGTCTAGCTGGCCGGCGGCGATGGCGAGCCACGCGTACCGGAGCGCGGCCTGCCCGCTCGCGCACGCCAGTTCGGTCCGCGAAATCATCTCCGCGTCCACGCCCACGAGTTCCGCCGCGAGCGGCGCGACGTGACTCTGGAACGCGAACCGCTCGGGCTGGACCGCGCCGACGAACAGGCCTTCGACGTCCTCGGGCGTGAGGCCGTCGACGTCGTCGAACGTCGCCTTGCCGGCTTCCTGCGCGAGGTCTTTCCACGTCGCCTCGCGCTTCCCCCAGTCCGCGTGTCCGCCGCCGACGATTGCTGCGTTCCGGGGCATCACTCGAACTCCGGTTCGCGGTCGTCTCTGAACGCCGTCACGCCCTCCACCATGTCGTCGGTGGTGGTGAGCAGACCGAAGCCCTGGCTCTCGATGTCCAGGCCGGCCTGCAGGCTGGTGTCCTGTCCGTCGTCGATGACGCGCTTGGCGACCTTCAGCGCCGTCGACGGGCCGTCCGCGAGGTCGTCGACGAACTCGCTGACGGTGTCCTCGAACTCCTCGTCGGGGACCGCGCGGTTGACGAGGCCCCAGTCGGCGGCGCGCTCGGCGGAAATCTGCTCGCCGCGGAACACGAGTTCCTTCGCGCGGCCCTCGCCGACGATGCGCGTGAGCCGCTGCGTGCCGCCGCCGCCCGGAATCAGGCCGAGGTTGATTTCCGGCGACCCGAACGTCGAACCCTCGGTCGCGACGCGGAGGTCGCACGCGAGCGCGATTTCGAAGCCGGCGCCCAGGCAGAAGCCGTCGATGCGTGCGAGCGTCGGGCGCTCGAACGTGTCGATGGCCTCGATGGTCTCGTCGACGTCCATCAGTTCGGTCGGCTCGGACGCC
>JBDGQF010000373.1:0-11992 GCA_042219255.1 Halobacterium sp.
TCTCCGCGAACCGGCAGGCGTCCACGACGAACGTGGCGTCGATGTCGTCGGCGAACGCGGCGACCTCCCGCGTGTTCTGGACGCTGACTGGCTGGCCGGCCATCGAGTTGTTCGTGATAGTGAGGACGACGACGGGGACGTTCTCCGCGCCGACGTCGTCGACGACGCGGCGCGCCGTCTCCACGTCGAAGTTCCCCTTGAAGGGCGCGTCGCTGTCGCCGTCACGGGCGCCGGGAACCGGACAGTCCACGGGGTCGCCGCCGTTCGCGGCGACGTGGGCGCGCGTCGTGTCGAAGTGGGCGTTGTTCAGGACGACGTCGCCCTGTTCGACGAGTGCGCCGTACAGGACGTTCTCCGCGCCGCGGCCCTGGTGGGCGGGCACGACGTGCTCGAAGCCCATGACGTCCCGGACGGCGGCTTCGAGGTCGCGGAAGCTATCGCTTCCCGCGTACGCTTCGTCGCCGCGGAACATCGCCGCCCACTGGTCGTTGCTCATCGTGCCGGTGCCGGAGTCCGTCAGGAGGTCGACGGCCACGTCCGCGCTGTCGAGGTTGAAGACGTTGAAGCCGGCGTCGCGGAGCGCGGCCTCGCGGTCGCTGCGGTCGAGCAGTCGGACGGGTTCGACCATCGTCGCCTTGTACGAGCGCACGACGCCCTAGACGACCGAGCGCGTGATAATTCCGGCGTAGAAGACGTGTACGGCCGTGTACAGGCGTGTACGGTGGGCGCCAGCGACGTGCGCCGTGGGCTAGGAACTGAAGTGCTCCTGGACGATGTCCAGGGTCTCCTCGCGGTCGCTCCAGTCGACGAAGACGGCGACGGAGGTGGCGCTGGAGATGATGTCGATGACGTTGATGCCGGCGTCCGCGATGGGGTCGACGATGCGCCGGAGGACGCCCGGCTGGTTCGGGAGTTCGCCGCCGAGCACGCGGATGACGGCGACGTCGTCGCGGACGGTGACTGAGGAGAGTTCGCCGACCTCGATGACTTCGCGGTGGAGGATGTTCTCGGCGCGCTCGGCGACGTCCTCGTCGACGTAGAACGTCATCGAGTCCATGCCGGAGGCGACGGCGTCGACGTTGATGTCGCTCTCGTAGAGCGCCGTGGACAGCGTGGACATGATGCCGGGGCGGTTGCGGATGGCGCGGCCGGCGACGGTGAGACACGCCAGCGGCGACTCCCGCATGTCGATCATGTTCTCGAACTGCCCCTCGATTTTCGTGCCGCCCGAGAGCAGGTCGCCGTGCTGGTAGTGGATGACGCGGACGTCGAGGTCGTCGTCCTTGAACGACAGCGCCGACGGTGCGACGACTTCGGCGCCGCGGAACGAGAGGTTGCGGAGTTCGTCGACCGTGATTTCGCCGACGTTGCGCGCGCCCTCGACGACGTGCGGGTCGCCGGTCATGACGCCCTCGACGTCGGTGACGATGACGACTTCGTCGGCGTGCGCGTACCGGCCAATCATCACGGCGGTGGTGTCGCTGCCGCCGCGGCCGAGCGTCGTGACGTTGCCGTCCTCGTCCTCGGCGAGGAACCCAGTGATGACGGGGACGACGTCGTCGAGGTCGTCGGCGAGCGCTTCGACGCGGCGCCTGGTCTCCTCGGTCTGGACTTCGCCGCGGTCGTTGGCGACGACGGGCCAGTCCTCGTGGCCGGGTTCGAGGAAGACGGCGTTCACGCCGCGGGCGGCGAGCGCGGCCTTCAGCATCCGGACGCTCGTGCGTTCGCCCATCGAGACGATTTCCGCGCGGTCGGCGTCCTCGGCGTCGAACGTGATGTCGTCGAGGAGTTCGTCGGTCGTGTTCCCCATCGCCGACGCCACCACCGCAATCTCGTGGCCGGCGGCCACGGCGTCCGCGATGGAGTCGGCGGCGCGCTCGATTCGCTCCCCGCTCCCGAGACTCGTGCCGCCGAACTTCGCGACTACGCGCATCGGCGGTCACCCGCCGCTTCGGCCGTGCTACTCATTGTCGGCCCGTAGGGCCCGGCGCGGTGATAACTGCTTGCATGCATGAAACGGTTGCCGCGCTCGAATCCGGGCACTGCGCGCCCCTGCGCGGCGGACGCGTGCCGGCCACGGCGTTAAGTCGCTGCCGCGCGTACGGGGTGGTATGCACGTTCGAGAAGCGACGGCCGACGACGCGGACGCGCTCGTCGCGCTCGCGGACGACGAGCTGGACGGCGCGCGGCTCGTCAGAGACCGCACGGTCCGCGTCGCGGAGAACGACGACGGCGTCGCCGGGTTCGTCGCGTTCGACACGTGGCGTGGCGCCGTGCACGTGACGCGCCTGGACGGCGACCCGGACGCCGTCGGCGAACTCCTGGACGCACCACGGCAGTTCGCCGCGGGCGAAGACCTGCCCGTGGAAGCGGTGCTGGTGGAGGGCGACGCGCTCGGCGACGTGCTCGTGGACGCCGGCTTCGAGGACGTCGGCCCGGGCCCGATGTTCGACGGCGAGCAGACGCGGCGGTACCGGCTCCCGGTCGACGACTGAGCGCGACCGGATGGCTGACTGTCGGTCAGGGCAGCGGGCGCGAAAAACGGGTCGGCGGCTTCAGAGGTGTCGGCGACAGTTCAGAGGTGTCGGCGACAGTTCAGAGGTGTCGGGGACAGTTCAGAGGTCGGCCTTCGAGAACACGGCGTAGCCGACCGCGGGCACGGCGACCAGCCACGCGAGCAGGATGGCAAGCGACGCCCACCCAGTGAGGTAGAACGGCACGGTGTCGAACGGCCGCATGAACGTCGCGGTGCTGCCCGTGAACCACTGGGTCGCCGTGGAGAACGCGGAACTCGGGGAGAGCCGCTGGACGAAGAAGAACCAGCCTGGCGCGTCGAGGTAGGGCGCGGCGTTACCCGGCTGGACGATGTCCGGCGAGAACGACCCCTCGGTGAGGTAGTAGAGGATGTTCGGGACGAACCCCCAGACGACTTCGAAGACGACGAAGAACCCGGCGGCGAGGATGGTCGCGCGCCCGGAGTCCTTCGTGGACGCGGAGATGCCGACGCCGATGGCGGTGTAGACGACGCCGAGCAGGAGCGTGAACGCGGCGAACACGGCGAAGACGCCGGCGTCGAAGACGTCGTAGAGCGCGAGCACGACGACGAGCGCGGCGGCGAGGCCGACGAGGATGGACGCCGCGAGCACGCCGCCGCGGCCGGCGACTTTCCCGACGACGGCGTCGCGGCGCGTGTGCGGCAGCGACAAGAGGAACTTCACGCTCCCGGACTCGACTTCGCCGGCGAGCGCCTTGTGCGTCACCACGAGCGCGGTGATGGGGATGAGGAGCGCGGCGGGACTCAACAGGAAGGAGACGTAGTCCAGACTGGAGATGATTGCGTCGCCCTCGCCGGAGGACTGGAACAGCGTGTAGAGGTACGCGAACCCGGCCATGAAGAGGACGAACAGCACGGTGAGGCCCCAGAGGGCTTTCGAGCGCGCGGCGTCCCGGAAGTCCTTCTTCGCGACGACGGCCCAGCTCATGCTTGCACCTCCTCGTTGGTGTACGCGGCGAACACGTCGTCAAGGGACGCCTCGCGCGTGCTGAAGTCCTCGACGGTGCCGCCGGCGGACTCGACGGCGTCGAGGATGTCCGTCTTCGCGGCGCTCTCCGCGGACACCGTGAGGGTGTCGCGGTCGGTGGTGACACCGGTGACGCCGGCGACGCCCTCGACGGCTTCGACGATGGCGGGCGTGAGTTCGTCGACGGTGACCGAGAGCGTCGACCCGGTGCCGGCGGCGTCCCGGAGGCCGCGGATGGTGTCCTGGGCGACGAGTTCGCCCTGCTGGAGGATGGCGACGCGGTCGCAGACGGCTTCGACCTGTTCGAGGATGTGACTGGAGAAGAACACCGTCGCGCCCCGTGAGGCTTCCTCCTTGATGATGGAGCGCATCTCGCGGGCGCCGTTCGGGTCGAGGCCCGTCGACGGTTCGTCCAGAATGAGGAGGTCTGGGTCGCCGACGAGCGCGATGGCGAGCGCGAGGCGCTGCTGCATGCCCTTGGAGAACCCGCCGGCTTTCCGGTCGGCGGCGTCCGGGATGCCGACGCGTTCGAGGAGGGCGTCCGGGTCGTCGTCGGCGTTCTTCGACTCGATGGCGAACTCGACGTGCTGGCGGCCGGTCAGCCGTTCGTACACGTGGAAGCCCTCGGGGAGGACGCCGATGCGCTGTTTGATGGCCTGGGACTCGCGCTGGGCGTCGTGGCCGAGCACCGTCGCGGTGCCGGAGGTCGGGCGGACGAAGTCCAGGAGGATGTCGATGGTGGTGGACTTCCCGGCGCCGTTCGGCCCGAGGAAGCCGTAGATTTCGCCTTCCTGGACCTCGAGGTCGAGGTTCCGGAGGGCGGTGACGTCACCGTAGCGCTTGGTAACGTCGGTGAGTTCGATTGCTGCCATGGCCGGGAGGTGACACTGTACTCATAAATCGATTTGGGTGGTTCTCAGCGCGAGCGACGCCGTGTGAAGGCGCTTCACAGTTCGAGACGGTCGAATCGTGCCACGGCGGCCGCGTAGCCGAGCGCCGTCCACGCACTTAAAACGAGGACGCCGGTCCACGCCGGGACGGCCGCGACACTGGCGACGTCGACGCCGACGCCCGCGAGCGCAGTGCCGTACGCGTAGATGGGGCTGGCGGCGATTGCGGCGTCTATCGCAGCGCCGCCGACGGCGACGTCGAGGGTGGTGCGCGCGAGCACCGCGGCGGCGTTGACGACGACCGGCCAGAAGAACGCCACGGCGAAGAACGCGTACGCGGCCGCTGCGGCGAGCGTCGTGGACGCCGACCCCGCGGTCAGCGCGAGCGTCCCGGCGACGAACGCGGCGGCGAGGAGGACTGCGAGCGCGACGACGGCGGCCGTCTCCAGGGGCGCGAGTGCGCCACCGCGGACGGCGAACACGGCGCCGCCGGTGACGACCGCGGCGGCGACGCCGGCGAGCGTGACGGCGAGGCGCGCGGCGCCGGTGCCTGAGAGGAACCCGCTGCGAGTGTGGGGGAGCGAGAGCGCGAGGCGGACGCGCCCGGACGCCACCGCGGCCGGGACTGCTTCGTGCGTGACCGTGGCGGCGGTCAATGGCACGGCGAACAGACACAGGAGCGCGAGCCCCGTCGACAGCGGCGGGCCGCCGCTGCCGCGCGTGAACGCGTACCCGATGGCCGCGGCGAGCAACGCGAAGAACAACGGGAACAGGAGGAACGAGCGGTCTTCCCGGAGGACGTCGACGTCCCAGCGCGCGACGACCGGCCAGGTCACGGCGGCACCTCTCGGCGGCGGACTGCGTGCATGCTCGGGGCGTCACGGCGCGGGGAGAAGTGTCTTGTCACGGGTCGCAGGCGGTGCGAACGCCGCCGCCTACACGCGGTCGTCGGGGTCGTGGGAGTCCCGCATCCGCGAGGCCTCCTGGCCGTAGCGCTCGCGGTCTTCGGGGTCGTCGACGGGTTCGAGGTCGTCGGGGTCGGCGTCGACGGCGGCGGTCGGGTCGCCGGCGTTCAGCGACCGCTGCTTGCGGAGGACGCGGTCGCCGTCGGGCGTGGCGTACACGACGTTCAGCAGGCCCTTGTCCGTGTACTCGCGGTAGACCAGCCAGACGCGCTCGGTGTCGGACATACGCCCGTCTTCTCGGGCCGGTGGTTCAAGGCTGGCGGTCCCGGGGCCGCGTCACGCGACCAGGCCGCCGACGAGGCCGCCGATTGTCGCGAGCACGACGTCGACGACGACGTACAGGATGAGGGCGCCGCCGAACAGCACACTCAGCGACGGCAGGCCGGAGCGGAGCGCGCCGACGACGAGCGCGCCCCAGAGCACGAAGCCCGGCGCGCCGAACACGACGCCGGCGAGCGCGCCGTCGACGACCGAACTGCGGTCGGAGAGGTAGCCGGCGACGCCGCCGCCGAGCACCTGGACGAACGGCACGAACAGCAGCGCCGTCGCGAGGATGCCGCCGAGCAGGGGGGCGTGCCAGCGCGGCGCGCGCTCGCCGGCCTCGACGCGGTCGACGACGCGGCCGCGGTACCGGTAGAACAGGACGGCGACGGCGAGCAGGGCGACGCCGGTCGCGGCGAGGCCGCCAGCGGCCCACGCGCCGAGGTCGAGCACGGCGTCGGCGAGTTCCGCTTCCGTGACGCCAGGCGGCAGGTCGCCGCTCGCGGCGAACTCGGCGGCGACGTCGTCGGCGAACGCGCGGTCGATGCTCGACGACATGGAGACGCCGAGCCAGGCGGCGACGAGGCCTTCGACGGCGAGCAGGGCGACGACAATGTAGTCCAGCAGGCGGTCGTAGAACAGCGACGACGCGCCGGGGGCGCTTGGAGGGTCGGTCTGAGCGGGCATCACCGGCACCCACTCAGTGCAGCGTGGTAAGCGCTCCGACAGTTCTCCGGCGCCGCGACCGCGTGGTTGAAAGCCCGCAGGGACGTACAGCGCGGTGATGGACGCGGACGCCGTCAGAGCGCGCGCGAGCGACCTGCCCGCCAAGCCCGGCGTCTACCAGTTCGAGCGGGCGGACGGCACCGTCCTCTACGTCGGGAAGGCGGTGGACGTCCGCGAGCGCGTGCGGTCGTACGCTGACCCCAGGAGCGAGCGCATCCAGCGGATGGTCGAGCGCGCCGACAGCCTGGACTTCGCGGTGACGGACACGGAGACGCAGGCGCTGTTGCTCGAAGCGAACCTCATCAAGCGCCACCAGCCGCGGTACAACGTCCGCCTGAAGGACGACAAGTCGTACCCGCTCGTGCAGTTCACCGACCACGCGGTGCCCCGCATCGAGGTGACGCGCGACCCGCAGGAGGGCGCGGCCGCCTACGGCCCGTACACGGACAAGGGCGACGTGGAGACGGTAGTGAAAGCGATACGTGAGGTGTACGGCCTGCGCGGGTGTTCCGACCACAAGTACGAGCACCGCGACCGGCCGTGCCTGGACTACGAGATGGGGCTGTGTTCGGCGCCCTGCACGGGCGAAATCTCCGAGGAAGACTACGCCAGCGACGCTGAGGCGGCGCGCCGGTTCTTCGAGGGCGAGACGGGCGCGCTCGCCGACCCAATCGAGCGCGAGATGGAGCAGGCGGCGCAGGCCCGGGAGTTCGAGCGCGCCGCGCACCTCCGCGACCGCCTGGACGTCGTGGAGTCGTTCCACGAGGGCGGCGGTGGCGCGGTCGCCGGCGGCGACGACGCCGAACACACGGACGTGCTGGGCGTCGCCGTGGAGGGCGACGAGGCGACCGTCGCGCGCCTGCACGCCGAGCGCGGCCAGCTCGTCGACCGCGACCAGCACCACATGGACGCGCCCGCAAGTGGGGAAGAGAGCCGCGTCGCGGACGTGCTGTCGGCGTTCCTCGTGCAGTTCTACGCGGAGCGCGACCTGCCCGACCGGCTCCTGCTCCCCGAGCACCACGGCGACGACGACGTGGCGGCGTGGCTGGACGCCGCGGGCGTGGACGTGCGCGTGCCGGGCGCCGGCCGCGAGGCGACGCTCGTCGACCTCGCGTTGAAGAACGCCCACCGGCGCAGCGGCGAGGGCGACGGCCTCGCGGCGCTGGGGGACGCGCTCGGCATCGACCGGCCGTCGCGCATCGAGGGGTTCGACGTCAGTCACGCGCAGGGGAAGGCGGTCGTCGGGAGCGACGTCTGCTTCGTCGACGGTAGCGCGGAGAAGGCCGACTACCGCCGGAAGAAACTGGACGACGAGAACGACGACTACGCGAACATGTACCGGCTGGTGCGGTGGCGCGCCGACCGCGCCGTCGAGGACAGGGACGACCGCGCCGACCCCGACCTACTCCTCGTCGACGGCGGCGAGGGCCAGCTGGACGCCGCGCTGGACGCGCTCGCCGACGCCGACTGGGACGTGCCGGTGGTCGCGCTCGCGAAAGACGAGGAAGTCGTCGTGACGCCCGACCGCACGTACGACTGGGACAGCGACGCGCCCCAGTTGCACGTCCTCCAGCGCGTGCGCGACGAAGCCCACCGGTTCGCGGTCGCGTACCACCAGACGCTCCGGGACGACGTGGCGACGGCGCTGGACGGCGTCGACGGCGTCGGCCCCGAACTGCGGAAACGCCTGCTGCGGCGGTTCGGGAGCGTGGAGGGCGTCCGCGACGCCTCTATCGAGGACTTGCGGGACGTCGAGGGCGTCGGCGAAGCGACCGCCGAGACCATCGCGCGCCGGCTCTGACTACCCGAGTTCGGTCTGGCGGAACGACAGGAAGCCGACGAGCACCGACCCGACGCCCCACACGAGCATCACGGCGACGTTGAACCAGACTTCGGCGTAGATGGCGTCGTCCTGGTCGGCGAAGTTCATCGCGATGCGGTCGTAGTTGTCGACGACGCCCGTGTAGACGACTTCGGTGCTGCGGAGGTACGCCGTCGACGGCGACAGCGCTTGAATCAGCGAGCGCGTGTGTTCGGACAGCGACGCGCCGAGCAGGTCGGCGGCCGCGGCGAGCAAGTCGAGCAGGCTGATGACGGGCAGGAACCCGAACCAGAACGGCACCAGCACGAAGTACGCGACGAACGCGCCGAGCATCGCGCGCGACCGACTCGCGGTCACCGCGGAGATGCCGACGTAGATGCCGACGAACGCGAAGGCGAACAGGAGGGTGACGCCGCCGAACGCGAGGAAGCGAGTCGGGCCGGGCGTGTTCGTGTACGTCGCGAGCGCGACGACGAACGCGACTGCGGTGCCGACGACGACGGCGGCGAGGCTGACGCTCAGCCGGGACGCGAGTTTCCCGAGGAGGTACTCGCCCCGCGAGTTCGGCAGCCCCATCACGTACTTGATGGCGCCGCCGTCGCGGTCGCCCGCGATGGAGAGGTACGTCAGGGGCGCGAGGATGATGGGGAGCACGAGGAACACGAAGAAGGACACGTCGAAGAGCGCGCGGTACGCGTCCGGGTGGTGGCTGCTGTCCGCGCCGACGATGAGCGCGACGAGCGCGGAGAACACGCCGACGACGCCGAGCACGACGTACGACCGGCGGGCGTTCGTGAAGTCGTCGCGCGCGACGGTGTAGAGGCTCACGCGGCGTCACCTCCCGTTGGCGCGGCGGCGACCTGTCGGTCGCCGGTCGCCGTCTCGGGCGCCGGCGCGTCGTCGTCCGTGTAGCGCTCGAACAGCGACTCCAGGGACGCGTCCTCGACGGTGATGTCGGTGACGGTGGCTTCGTCGTCGAGCGCGCGCAACGCCGGCATCTTCGCCTCCGGCGTGCTGCACGTGATTTCGACGACGTCGCCGGTGACTGCCACGCCGCTGACGCCGTCGACGGCCGCGACGGGCGCGGTGTCAGGCGCGGACGCGACTGCTGCTTCGACGACGGACTCGGTGGCGGTCTGGTCGCGGAGGTTCTCGATGGTGTCGACGGCGACCATCTCGCCGTGGTGCATGATGCCGACGCGGTCGCAGACCTGTTCGACCTGGCTGAGGACGTGACTGGAGAAGAACACGGTGGCGCCCCGAGAGGCTTCCTCGCGGACGATTTCGCGGAGGAGTTTCGCGCCCTTCGGGTCGAGGCCGCTGGACGGTTCGTCCAGAATGAGGAGGTCGGGGTCGCCGACGAGCGCGATGGCGAGCGCGAGTCGCTGCGTCATCCCCTTGGAGTAGCCGCCCGCCCGGCGCTCGGCCGCCTCGGGTTCGAGGCCGACGCGGTCGATGAGTTCGTCCGGGTCGTCGTCGGCGCTCTTCGTCTGGATTGCGGACGCGACGTGTTCGCGGCCGGTGAGGTTCTCGTACAGTTCGAAGCCTTCGGGGAGGAGGCCGGTGCGCTGGCGGACGGCCCGGGAATCGCGGGCGGCGTCGTGGCCGAGGACGGTCGCCGACCCCTCGCTGGGGTCGAGGAAGCCGAGGAGCATGTTGATGGTGGTGGACTTCCCGGCGCCGTTCGGCCCGAGGAAGCCGAACACCTCCCCCTCCTCGACGGTGAGGTCGAGGGCGTCGACGGCGACGAGGTCGCCGAAGCGCCTGGTCAGGGCGTTCGTGTCGATGGCGGGCATGTGTCAGCAGTCGTGGAAGCATCGCTAATAAACTATCCCACTTTCACAGGCGCTGAAACACCACATTGTGGGGAGTTAGCACACACCGAGCGTGGGTGGGTGGTGTCGACAGGGCGACCGCCGGCGAGTCCCGTGGGAGGGCCTGAACTGTCCGAAAACCCCATTACCGTGGTTATCAATGGCACGGATATGGCAACGCACTTCGGCGCCGTATCGCTCGTACCGCCACTGCTAGCTATCGCGCTGGCAATCGTCACGAGGCGCGCGATGCTGTCGCTGTTCCTCGGCGTCTGGGTCGGCGGCGCCATCGTCGCCGCCGACACCGCCGAGGGCGCCCTCGAACTGGTCGCCGTGCCGTTCAGCGGCGTCGTCGAGGCGTTCGGCTGGATTATCAGTTCCATCGGCGAGAGCACGTTCCAGGCGAAAATCATCGTGTTCACGTTCCTGCTCGGCGCCGGCATCGCGTTACTGTGGCGCCTCGGCGGGTCGCTCGCCGTCGCGCAGTTCGCGCGCTCGCGCGTCGACTCCCACCGCCGCGTCGGCGTCGTCACGTGGCTGTTCGGGATGGTGTGGTTCTTCGACGACTACGCCAACACCGCCATCGTCGGCTCCGCGATGAAGGACATGGCCGACAACATGCAGATGTCCCGCGAGAAACTCGCGTACATCCTCGACTCGACGGCGGCGCCCGTCGCCACGTTCGGCATCTCCTCGTGGGTGGCGTTCCAGATTGGCCTCGTCCAGACCGCGTTCGAGAACCTCGGCATCCAGGCCGAGACGCCGTCGGCCACCGCGACGTTCCTGTACTCGATTCCGTTCAACGTCTACTGCCTGTTCGCCATCCTGATGGTCGGCATCGTCGTCGTCACCCAGCGCGACTTCGGCGAGATGCTGGACGCGGAGACGCGCGCACGCCGCACTGGCCAGGTCACGCGCGAGGGCGCGAACCCGCTCCAGAGCATGAAAGAAGACCTCGGCGAACCAGTCACCGACGAGCCACGCCTGCGGACGTTCATCCTGCCGGTGCTCGCGCTCATCGTCGTCGTCATCGGCGGCGCGGCCTGGACGGGGTACGCGCCCGGCCGCGACGTCCTCGGCGTCGTCGAGAACGCGGACTTCACGAGCGCGCTCGTCTGGGGGTCGTTCAGCATGGTCGCCATCGCCGTCTCGCTGGGCGTCTACGACGGCCACATCGACATCGCGGAAGGGATGGAGACCGTCCTGGACGGCTTCGGCATCATGCTGCACGCGGTCAGCATCCTCGTGCTCGCGTGGTCGATTGGCTCCGTCGCGTCCGCGCTCGGCACCGGCCAGTACGTCACGTCCATCGCCGAGGGCCTGGTGACGCCGACGCTGCTCCCCATCGTCATCCTGTTCGCCGCCGCCGTCATCTCCTTTTCCATCGGCACGTCCTGGGGGACAATGTCCCTGGTGACGCCCGTCGCCGTGCCGCTGGCGTGGTCGATTGGCGGCCAAGACCCCCAGATGGTCGCCGTCGCCGTCGGCGCCGTGTTCAGCGGCTCCATCTTCGGCGACCACTGCTCGCCAATCAGCGACACCACCATCCTGTCGTCGACGTTCGCCGGCAGCGACCACATCGACCACGTCCGCACCCAGATGTACTACGCGCTGACCGTCATCGCCGTCGCGACGCTCGCGTACCTCGTCTACGGCGTCACGGGCCTCGGCCCAATCGTCTTCCTGCCGCTGGGCGCGGTCGTGCTGTTCGCCGTCGTCTACGCGCTCTCGGAGTTCGACGCGAAGCGGAAGGACGTCCCCGCCAAGCCGTTCGAGGGCGCGGGCGCTGACGTGCCGGCGGGCGACGACGACTGACGGCACACCGGGAACAGAACCAGTTTTTCGCTCGATCCGATCGGCGGCGTCGGTCTACCAGTCCTCGGGTTCGGGCGCGATGGCGCCGTCCTCGGGGTCGGTGTCGCCGTCCGCGAGGTCGTACTCCTCGCGGAGTTCGCGGATGCGGTCGCGGATGTCCGCCGCGAGTTCGAACTCG
>JBDGQF010000234.1:0-11979 GCA_042219255.1 Halobacterium sp.
CAGCGCCAGCGACGCTGCGAACGCGATGGGAGCAAACCCGAACAGAACTACCCACACCAGGCACGTCCATTTCCGCGCGGGAGGGATACTGGCCGCGTTCGGGGAAAGGCGCTTGGCGGCCGCCGGCGAACGGCCACGCATGCAGACAGTCAGTGTCGAGCGGACAGTCGACGCGCCACCGAGCGACGTCGAGGACGCGATGGGCGACCTGGCGGCGTTCATCCGGGCGGCCGGGTTCGACGAGGTGGCGGTCGACGGCGACGAAATCCGGGTCGCCAACCAGGTCGGCGTGACGGAAATCGAGTTGGTGCTCGCCGTCGTCGACAGGGAGGGCGCGGGGCTGGCGTACGAGCAGCGCGAGGGGATTTTCGAGGAGATGTGGACGACGTACGCGCTCGACGACCTGGGCGGGGACGGCACTCGCGTGACGGCGGAGACGGCGTTCGCGATGGACGTGCCGCTCGTCGGCGACGTGCTGGACGCCACCATCGTCAAGCGGCAGCGCCGCCGGGAACTGGACGCGCAACTGGACTGGCTGTCGTCGACTGTCGCGTAAGTTTCGTCGCGCGTTCGGCCGATTCCCAGAGTCCGGGAGCGGTGGCGAACGCCTTCGGGACAACTACCACCCCGAGAGCGTGCCGACGGCCGAGTATGGCGGACGTACAGTCACACGACGGCGACGTCCCCTGGCAACAGCAGTTGCTCGACAGCGAGTGGCTGTTGGCGGGCGCGGCGTTGCTGTACTTCCTGTTGTCGTACGTGGTGTGGGGCATAATCGACCTGCTGACGGTTCCCTCGGGGTGATTCCATGAAGGACGACGAACACTCGCCGCTGTCGTCGCCGGAGGGGGACTGGTGGAACGAGAAAGTGAACCGACGCGAGTCCATCTGGCTGGGCATCTCCGGGCTGACCGCGGTGTCGCTGTTCGGGTGGATGCTCGGGTGGACGCGGTTCGGCGACCAGAACCAGACCGGGCAGACGTACGAAGTGAGCACCGAGCGGTTCCAGCAGAAAGTCCAGGACTACAAGGACGCCGCCGGGACGCTGACGGTGGACGGCGAGGAGATGCTGGTGCCGGACGGCGAGGACGTCTTCGTGGGTGCTCGCCAGTGGGCGTGGGACGGCCTCCCCGTGGTGTTGCGGCCCGGTGAGACGTACAAGTTCCACCTGGGGTCGTACGACGTCCAGCACGGGTTCGGCGTGCGCCCGGAGGGCAACCTCAGCAAGCAGGTGTCGCTGCAGATTATCCCTGGCTACGAGTGGGTCGTGGAGATGTCCTTCGACGAGACGGGTACCTACCACGTGGTCTGTAACGAGTTCTGTGGCGTCGGCCACCGGTCGATGCACGGGACGTTCGTCGTGCGCGACCACGAGCCAGTGGAGACGGGCGCAGAACAGTCCGGGGGCGAGCAGAGCCAACCGAGCGGGCCGTACGGCGGCTGGTTCACTGGTGGTGCGCGCGGCGCGGCGACGCCGAACTTCGCTGGGTCCGCGACGGACGCCACCGGCCAGAGCGAGGTCACCGTCGACGTCGGCGCGGACACCGAGAACGGGCCGTACGGCTTCGGGCCGGCCGCCGTGAAGGTGGACGCCGGGACGACGGTGAACTTCGAGTGGGTGTCCAACGGCCACAACGTCCTCGTGGAGTCACAGCCCGACGGCGCGGACTGGCAGGGCGTGCAGTCCCTGGAGAACGAGGGGTACAGCGCGTCGCAGACGTTCGACACGGAGGGCGTCTACAAGTACTACTGTGAGCCCCACCTCGGCATGGGGATGAAAGGCGTCGTGGAGGTGGTGTAGATGTTCGGACTGAGCACGTTCGAGTACGACGACGACGGGTTCCGGGAGTGTGGCGTCACGGGCCTCCGCATCCACAAGTCCGCGGAAGACCTCGTGAAACTGTTCGGGTTGACGGCAATCGTCTCGCTCGCCATCGGCGGCGTGTTCGCAATCGCCGTCGCGATGACGCGGTGGGAGGCCATCGGCATGCTCGACCCCGGCCAGTTCTACCGCATCACGAGCCTGCACGCGTGGTTCATGATTCTGTTCTGGATGGTGTTCATGGAAATCGCCATCCTCTACGTCGGCGGGCCGTTCGTCCTCGGCCGGCGGCTCTCGCTCCCGAGACTCGGCTGGCTCGGGTACGCCATCATGGCGCTGGGCGGCGGCCTCGCGGTGTTCAGCATCGCGACGTACGAACTCCCGAACCAGGCGCCGTTCTACACCTCGTACGTGCCGCTGCCGTCGCCGGCGCCGTACTTCGCGGGCGCGGTGCTGTTCCTCCTCGGGGCCATCGTCGCGGCGGTGCCGTTCCTCGCGACCATCTGGCACGAGAAGCGCGAGAACCCCGGCGAGACGCTCCCCCTGATTACGTTCGGCGCGTTCATCACGTCCATCATCGCGCTGGAGGCGCTCGTCGGCGGCATCACCGCGCTCGTGCCGGCGTTCCTCTGGCGCGTCGGGTTCCTCGAACACCTCGACGCGGCGTGGTACCGCCAGATGTTCTGGGTCATCGGCCACGGCAGCCAGCAAATCAACCTCCTGGCGATGATTACGGTCTGGTACTTCATGACGCACGTCGTCGGCGGCGCCGTCGTCGCCAGCGAGAAGGTGTCCCGCTTTGCGTTCGTGCTCTACCTGTTCTTCATCAACATGGGCGCCGCCCACCACCTGATGAGCGACCCCGCCGTGTCGTCGGCGTGGCGCATGTGGAACACGTCGTACGCGGCGTACGGCGCCGTCGTCGCGTCGATGATTCACGCGTTCGCGATTCCCGCCGGACTGGAAGCCGGCCGCCGACAGAAGGGCCAGGGCGGCGGACTGTTCGGCTGGCTGTGGTCGGCGCCCTGGAAGAACCCGGGGTTCTCTGCGACCATCCTCTCCATCATCCTGTTCGGGTTCCTCGGCGGCATCACCGGCGTGATGATGGGCCAGATGCAGCTCAACATGAGCTGGCACAACAACCTCGCGGTGCCCGGGCACTTCCACGCAACCGTCGTCACCGGCACGACGCTTGCGTTCATGGGGCTGTCCTACTACGTCCTGCGGCTGGTGTTCGGCCGCGACTGGCTCGGCGGGCCGCTGGCGTCCGTCCAGCCGTTCCTGTACGGCGGCGCGATGGGCGTCGTCTGCCTGATGATGATGTACCTCGGCCTGCTGTTCGGCGTGCCGCGGCGCCACCCCTCCGTGATGGACATCCCGGGGACGGCGTTCAACTTCGCGCCGGCGAAGCCGTTCTTCGCGGTGTTCGGCGTCGCCGCTATCGTCGCCATCCTCGGCGGCGCGCTGTTCGTCGGCATCGCCGTCGCGTCCCTGCTCGGCGGCGACGCGTTCGACGGCGGGCCGGCGGCCGACGACCCCGCCGTCACCGCGGACGGCGGCGGGGACGCCGGAGCACCCCACGAGCAGAGCATGCGCGGGACGTTCACGTTGACGCTCGTGTTCCTCGGCGCGTTCGCGGTGTTGTACGCGCTGAACTGGTTCCTGCTCTCGCAGGTCTGGCACATCGGGCCCTGACCGAGCGGCCCGCGACCACCTGCTTCTGACCGCTGCGCGAGGGCAATATATTCGGGACAACCCCCACCGGTGCGCGCGGCGTACGTCCACGCGAGGGTGACCTGTCGTGAGTAACACGTCGAACACGGAGTCGGTGGGGGCGCTGGCGGGCGTCGAGCGCGCCGTCGGGAACGCGTGGGGCGTCGTCAAGACCGTCTACTACGCGAACTCGGTTAGCTGGCGCGCGCTGAAGAGCGGCGGCCTCCTGTTCTTCGGGTTCTTCCTGTGGGCTGGCTCGAACGTCCTCCGCTCGTACACTGGCTGGGCCGTCCTCGACTACACGGCCGCGTACGGGTTCATAGTGCTCTGGTACGGGCCGGTCCACCACGTGGTCGTCATCCCGCTCGCGTTGAAGTGGCGGCGGTCTGCGGGACTGCGACAGCGCGTCGGCATGCGGTTGCCGAACGCGATGCTGGCGGTGTTCCTCGTCGGCGTCCTCGTCCTGGGGACGTTCCCTGCCGGCCCTGTGATAGTCGACTTCGACTCGGCTATCGGGAGCGCGGAGGGCGCGCAGGTACAACCAGACCTCGCGTGCCTGGAGAACGCCGCTGGCGACAGCGTGGACTGCGAGGTCCGGAACCCCAGCGCGGTCGACCGAGTCGTCGTCACGTCCAGCGGCGAGGACGTCCGCGTCCTGGACAGTCCGCCCTTCGAGTTCACCGTGGACGCCAGCGAGGTGCGGGAGACGATGGGGCAAAAGCAGTTCACCGTCCACCTCTACGAAGCGGACGGCGACCTCGTCCGGCAGTACACGCACCGGTTCGCCGACGAGTAGCCGTCTCTTCCTCAGTCCGCCGGACGTCTGGAGTCGCCGTCGACGAACCGCCGTGCTTCAGCGCGGAGCGCGCGCCACTTCGCGGAGACGAAGCCGGCGAGGATGAACGCGAACCCGGCGACGGTCGCGGCGGTCAGCGACTGGTCGAGGACGAGCCAGCCCGCGAGCGCGGCGAACACGGGAATCACGTACTCGATGAAACTCATCTCTATCGGCCCGAGGGCGTCCAGTAGCCGGAAGTACAGCACGAACCCGAACACGCCCGCGACGACGGACAGGTACGCGACGGCGGCGACGGCGGACGGCGTCCACGCGGCGTCAGCGAACGACTGGCCGGGGAGCGCGAGCACTGCGACGTGGAGGAATGCGGCGCCGACGGCCATCAGCCACGCCTGCGTGGAGAGAAAGGACAGCGTCGGGTCGCTGTCGTGGGTGACGACGGCGGCGACGGCGAACGCCAGCGCGGACGCGAGCACGAGCGCGACGCCGAGCACGCTGTCCGCGAGGTCCGCGGGGTCCGGGTCGGCGATGACGACGACGCCGACGAACCCGAGCGCGACGCCGACGGCGGTGTGGGGCGTGAGGGACTCGTCGCTGGAGACGAGGCGCGTGAGCGCCGGCGTCACCACCGGCACGAGGCCGAGGAGGACGGCGGCGACGGCGCCCGTGACGTACTGCTGGCCGGCGAACAGGAACGCGTGGTGGGCGCCGATGATGAGCGCGCCGCCGGTCAACACGTACACGTAGTCCTCGCGAGTGCGGGGCACCGCGAGAGTGTCCCTGGCGGCCGCGACGCCGAACAGGAGGACGGCGGCGACGTCGAAGCGCACGGCGGCGAACGGCACCGGCGGCAGGTCGGCGAGGCCGACGTCCGTCGCCATGAACGCCGTCCCCCAGACGGCGCACAGCAACACGAACTCGCCGGCGGTCCGGTAGCGACTCATTCACTCGTGGGTCGCCGCCCGACGGCTAAGAGGCCGTCGAAGCCGGCGGCCGCGGACGCCGCCGCACTCACTCGACGGGAATGGAGAGCGTGACGACGGTCCCCGTTGGTTCGTTGTCGGCGATGTCGAAGTCGCCGTCCGCGCGCTCGGCCAGCCAGTGCACGAACCAGAGGCCGAGACCGCTGCCGTGCTTCAGCGGCGTCTCCTCGCCGGCCTCGACGGCTTCGCGGTCTTGCTTGGGGATGCCAGGGCCGTCGTCCGCGACGGTGACGACGACGCTGTCGCCGTCCGCGGCGGACTGGCGTTCGGCGGCGACGCGGACGTGGGCGTCGTCACCCGTGTACTGGAAGGCGTTCCGGCAGAGGTGTTCGAACGCCAGCACGGTCCCGGGCGGCACGGCCGCCTCCAGGGACGCAGGGACGTCGACGTCGGCGTCCACCGTGGGGTCGTCCTCGCGGAGCGACGCGACGGTCTCGCGGAGTTCCGCGGCGACGTCGACGCGCTCGCGACTCGTGGCCGGTTCGGCCATCACGGACTCGATTTCTCGCGCGGTGTCGCCGCGGTCGTTGAGGCGGCTGCCGGCAGCGAGAATCGTCTCGCAGGCCTCGACGACTTCCGGGTCGTCCGTGGCGTCCACGATGCGTTCGGCGTTCCCGGTGACGACGGCGAGGTCGTTGCGGAGGTTGTGCCGGAGGACGCGGTTGAGAATCTGGAGGCGTTCCTCGCGCTCGCGGAGGCCGTCCGCGAGTTCGTTGAAGCCGTCGCTGACCTGGCGCCACTCTCTGGCCGCCGACAGCGAGAGGTCGCGGTCGTAGTCGCCGCGCTGGAGCGCGTCGAAGCCGTCGAGCAGGCGGTCGGTCTGCGCGAGCGTGGTGCGGTACTCCCACCCGCCGAGCGCGAGGACGACGCCGAACACGAGCAGGAGGCTGCTGGCCTCGACGTACAAAAGCGACTGGAGGCGGTCGGCGAGCGCGCGCCTGCTCTGCGCGACGGTGACCGTCCAGCCGGTGGTTTCGACGGTCGCCGCGCCCGTAATCGGGTCGTCGAACGCGACGGCGGACTCGTGGACGACGGTGCCGTCGCTGTCGGTGACGCGGACGGTGCGGTCGCCGGACTCCGCGGGCGCGACGGGCGCGAACACGCCGGCGTCGTCGAGGGTCACCGTCGCCGCGAGCGCGCCCTTGACCTCGGTGCCGTCGTAGATTGGGGCGGCGACCGTGAACGCGCACGTGGGGTCGCACGTGACGTCGCTGACGGCGGTGTCGCCGGCGAGCGCGCTCGCGACGTGCGGCCGGTCGCCGACGTCCGCGCCGAGTTCGGACTCACGGGTCGCCGCGGAGACGTCGCCCCTGAGGTCGATGGTGGTGCCGTTGGCGGCGACGACGCGCGCGGTGTGGAACGCCGACCGCTGGAGGAACGGGTCGAGGAACGCCTCCGTGTGGTCGAAGCGCTCGGCGGCCGGCCGGGCGGCGGCGCGCGCGAGGACGCTGCGCTGGTCGCGGACTTCGGCGCCGACCTGCGCGGCCGCCATTGCCGCCGTCTCGTCGACGCTGGCCTGCGCGCGGTCGACAGACTGGTCGCGGACGTGGTCGAAGCCGACGAACACGCCCGCGCCGAGGACGGCGGCGACTGACACGAGGACGAGCACGAACTTCGTCCGGAGGCGCATCGCCGTTGCGTACTGCCGTGACGTATTTAGTCCTGACCGCCGCCGCCCGCTCGTGTATTTATTATCCGGGTGAACGGCGGAACGTGTTACCCAACGGCCACCGTGTTTTTTGCGTGGACTGGCGAACGCACAACTGTACTGTGTCGCCTCCGAAACCACGTCGGTCACGGCCCCTCGGGTGAGCGGCGGTGCGCCGGGACGGTGCGCCAGTCGCCGCTGTACTGGTCGTGGCCGCGCTGGTCGTGGGTGCAGTCGCGGTGCCCGTTCCGGTGGCGGCGACGACGGCGGCGTCGGTGACCGCGTCGCCGAACGATGCCGGCGCCACCTCCACGCACCGCGCCGCGGCGACCGTGGGGTCGTGCGAGGCGGGCGACTCACTAAACTCGTTCCGCGTGGACTACAGCGTCGGGAGCGCGCCCGCAGACGTCAGCAACGTCGAGACGGGCGACGTCGTGACCGCTGGCATCGACACGGACGGCGACGGCGCCGTCGACACGGACGTCAGCGACGACCTGAGTAGCGTCACCGCCTCGAACGGCGGACAGACCCTGAACGTTGGGTTCGGTGGGAGTTACTCGCTGACGGAGAACGACACGGTGGTCGTGGAGTTCGCGGACGTGACGAACCCTGACGCCGACGGCGCGGTGGACGTGAACGTCAGCGTGAACTACCAGAGCGACCCCGTGTGTCCGTCCCAGACGACGGTGACCTACGACAAAACGCAGGGGGGCGCGGCGGTCAGCGCCGACCCGTCGACGGCGGGCGTCGCGGCGACGCACGCGGTGAACCGGACAGTGGGGTCGGCGAACCAGGGCGCGACGCTCACCGAGTTCACGGTCGCGTACGAAGCGTCGAACGCGTCCGGTCTCGCCGCCGGCGACGTGACGACCGTCGGCCTCGACACCGACGGCGACAGCGCGCTCGAGACCGACCTGAGTAGCGACCTCTCGGGCGTCAGCGTCTCCAGCGACGGCACGACCGCGACGTTCTCCTTCGACGGCAACCACACGCTTGCCGCCGGCGACCGCCTCGTCCTCGCGTACGACGGCGTCACGAACCCCGAGACCGCCGGCGACTACGCGGTCGACGCCGTCCTGAACGGCACCAGCGAGCAGGCGACGCTGTCCGTGACGGCGCCGCCGAGCGCGACCATCACCGCCGACCCAGACACGGAAGGGAAGTCCGCGGTTCACAGGGCCACCATCGAGATCGGTGCGAACGACGTCGGCGACTCGCTGAACAAGTTCCGCGTCGACTACACGACTGCCAGCGACCCCGTGGACGTCAGCGGCGTCGACCAGGGCGACGTGGAGGCCGTCGGCATCGACACGGACGGCGACGGCACCATCGACACGGACGTCAGCGACGACCTCAGCAGCGTCAGCGCGTCCAACGACGGCCACACGCTGAACGTCGGCTTCGGCGGGAGTTACTCGCTGACCGAGAACGACACGGTCGTACTGGCGTTCGGGAACGTCACGAACCCCGCGGCGGGGACGTACGACGTGGCGGTGAGCGTGAACTACCAGAGCGACCCGGTGACGCGCGAGGTGGCGTCGCTGTCGATTGCCGCCGAAGACACGGGTGGAGGTGGCGACACCGGCGGCGGAGGCGGGTCGGACGGCGGTGGGAGTGGCGGCGACAGTGGCTCGGAGACGACCGAGCCGGCGCTCTCGCTCGGCGTCACGACGGCCGCGGTAACCGCAGACCCGGCGACGGCGGGCGTCACTGGCTCGACGCACGGCGTGCGCGCGACGGTGTCCACGGGCGGCGAGACGGGCGTGCTCGAATCCGCGACCGTCGACTACGCCGCTGGCGCCGACCCTGCCGACGTCGGCACGTTCGACGCATTGGACGTCCGGGCCGCCGGCGTGGACGCGGACGGCGACGGCGCTATCGACCGCACCGCGACGGTCGCGGACGTTTCGACGACCGCGCACGGCGAGACGCTGACGGTCGCGTTCGACGGGAACCTGACTATCGCTGGCGGCGAGACGGTCGTCCTGCGGTACGGCGGCGTCCAGAACCCGGCCGGCACGGGCAACTACACCGTCGCCGTGACCGTGCGCGTGGACGGCCAGCGAGCGACCAGCGACGCGAGCCTCGCGGTCGAGGCCGCGGACGCGGACAACGGGACGGCGTCGACGGAGACCGCCGTCGCCGTCGCGGACAACGGGTCGTCGGCCACCGCGGTCATCCAGAACGCCGCCGCCGACGACCCCGTGACCCTGGACTTCCAGCGGGGCGTCCGCCGGACGGTCGGCCCGACGTCGATGACTGTGACGTTCGCGACGCCGACGAACGCGACGCTCGAAATCGACTCGGAGGTTGCGCGACCGGTCGACGTGACGGGGCCAGACCTCGGCCACTTCGCCGTCCGCCACGGCCCACTCAACGTGTCGCGCGCGCTCGTCGGGTTCACCGTCAGCAAACGGACGCTCGCCGCCCAGGACGTCGCCCCCGAGGACGTCGTGCTCGTCCGGCGGAACGGCAGCCAGTGGCAGGAACTGGCCACGCGCGTCGTCACCGCCACCGACGCGGGCTACCGCTTCGAAGCCGAGTCGCCCGGGTTGTCCGTGTTCGGCGTGACGGCGCGCCCGATTGCCGAGGCGGCGCCGGCGTTCCGCGTGGCGAACACCGACCTCTCGGTCGAACGCGGGGACGGCACTGCGAGGGCGCGCGTCGTCGCGACAGTCCGGAACGCCGGCACCGCCAACGGCACGTTCGAGGCGCGCCTCACCGCGGACGGCGAGGTGGTCGCCTCGAAGACGCTCGCGCTCGACGCCGGCGAGACCGGGTCGGTCGTCTTCGAACACGAGTTCCAGACCGCCGCCGTCTACGACGTCTCGGTGAACGGCGCGGACGCCGGCGTCGTCGAAGTCCAGGCCGACCGCGACCTGACGCGCGACCGGACGCCGCCGCCGTCCGGCCCCGCCGTCCCGCCCGTCCTCGTGGCGCTGCTGGCGCTCGTCGCGGTGGCGGCAGTCGTGGTGTGGCTCGTCGTCCTGCTCTGACACGCTCGGCCACAACCGATTTGTACGTCACGGTGGTCGGTCGAAACCACCAGATGGCGGGGCACACTGGAACGCCGACGGTACTCGTCGTCGACGACGAGGAGGAAATCGTCGACCTCGTGGAGACGTTCGTTCCCGAGTACTGTCGGACGAAGACGGCGACCAGCGCCAGCGAAGCGCTCGACGAGTACGGCGAGGACGTCGACGTCGTGTTCCTCGACCGGCGACTGCCGGACGCGTCCGGCGACCGCGTCCTCGAACAGCTGCGCGACCACGAGGCCGACTGCCGCGTCGCGATGGTGTCCGCCGTCGCCGAACAGCACAACCAGGACGCCGTCGACTACGACGCGTACGTCTCGAAGCCGTTCTCCTCGAGTGACATCGTCGAAACGACCACCGAACTGCTGCCGTCCGAGTACACCTGACAATGTCCACACTCGCGCGGCCACGCCCGGTCAGTGACGCCATACGGGGGGCTGTCGATGCCTGACGGCCTCCCGGCGGAACTGGCGGCGGCCGCCGAGGGCGCCGCGTTACTCTCGCGGGACGGCAGGATTCGCGACGCCAACGACGCGTACGGCGCGCTCCACGACGCGACAGTCGACGACCTCGCGGGGACGCCGTGGCCGTCGCTCGCCGCCGGCGACGACGCCGTCCGCCTCCGCGAGACGGCGCTCCCCACCGCGCTCGACACCGGCGACTGGCAGGGACGGGTCGCCGTCGACGCCAGCGACGACCCAGTCCACAAGTCCGTCACGCTCTCACGCGTGCGCGAGGACGCCCTGCTCGCGCTCGCCCGCGACGTCACCGACACCGTCCAGCGCGAGCGCCAGCTGCGCGCGCAGAACGAACGCCTCGACCGGTTCGCGAGCGTCATCAGCCACGACCTCAAGGAACCGCTCACCATCGCGGACGCCCGTCTCGAACTCGCCGAACAGACCGGCGACGACGAGCACTTCCGGAAGATAGCCGCCGCCCACGACCGCATGGCCGAACTCGTCGACGACGTCCTCACGCTCGCGCGCCAGGGCGACGCCGTCGGCGAGACGGCGCCCGTCGACGTCAGCGACGCCGCTCGGGCCGCCTTCGAGATGCTGGACGCCGACCGCGCGACCCTCACCCTCGACCCCAGCGCGCCGACGGTCGACGCCGACCGCGAACGCCTCAAGACCCTCCTCCAGAACCTCCTCGGGAACTCGGTCGAACACGGTTCGACGGACCCCGAACGGAACGGGGACCGCGACCCTGTGGACGGCCAGCCGCCGCGTGGCGGGTCGCCGGACGACAGGGCGCGCGCGAACGGCGGCACCCGCCAGGAGCAGGGCGTCACCATATCGGTCGGCGGACTCGACGACGGCGAAGGGTTCTACGTCGCTGACGACGGCCCCGGCGTCCCGGAGGACGCCTGCGAGGACGTCTTCGAGTACGGCTTCAGTACCGACGACGGCACGGGCTTCGGGTTGACAATCGTGCAGAGCGTCGCGGACGCCCACGGCTGGACGGTCGACCTCGCGGAGAGCCAGTGGGGCGGCGCGCGCTTCGAAATCCACACCGACTGAGCGCGCCGGCCGCGCAGCGACCTACTCGCCGGCGAGCACGTCGTCTATCTGTCGCTCCAGGTCGTCGATGTCCTCGCGGAGTTCCGCGGCCGCCTCGCCGCCCACGCCGTCCAGTCGCTCGCGGAGGCCCGCGAGGTACTCGCGCTTCTCCACGTCGCTGACGCCCGTCTTCTGCACGTAGGACGTGGTCTCGACGTCGTAGACGGCCGCTTCGTCGAGGTCGGTGACCGCGAGCACGACGTCGAGTTTCTCGGTGTCGACGCCGGTCACCCACTCGCGTGGGACGTCGTGGTCGTCGAGCGCGTCGAACACCTCGTCCTCGTCGCGCAACTGGCGGCGCTCGCGGGTGACGCGCGTCACGGTGCCGAACCGGCCGCGCAGGCGGCCCGACGGCCCGATGCGGTCGAGGAGTTCCTCGGAGACGACGCCGCGGACGCCGTCGGCGCCGCGCTGGACGTCCGA
>JBDGQF010000326.1:0-11635 GCA_042219255.1 Halobacterium sp.
CCGACTAGACGCGGGAGTATGACTACTGGCGACGACTCGCTGTTCGACCGCGTGGCCGCGGAGATAGCCGCGCACCTCGACGGCGACTCGACGGGACACGACCTGCATCACGCGTGGCGCGTGAACCGCATCGGCGTCCGCATCGCCGAAGCGGAGGGCGCAGACCCCAGAGTCGTCGGCGTGGCCGGCCTCGTGCACGACCTGCACCGGGTGCGCGGCGACGGCTTCACGCACCCCGAGGAGACGATTCCGGAGGTCCGCGAGATTCTCGAGGACGCCGACGTCCCCGAGGGACTCCGCGACGACGTCTGTCACTGCGTCGCCGTCCACGAGGAGTACGGGTTCGAGGACGACCCGATGGCCGCCGAGACGCTGGAAGCGGAAGTCGTCCAGGACGCCGACAACCTCGACGCCATCGGCGCCGTCGGCGTCGCGCGCGCGTTCCAGCTTCGCCGGCGCGCACGGCAACCTCCTCTGGGAGCCAGACCGCCCGCTCCCCGAGGACGAGGCCTACGAGAAGGACTCCGGCATCGACGAGGACGAGACGGCGAGCACGTACCACCACTTCCACGCGAAACTCCTGCGCCTCCACGAGAACATGAACACGGAGACCGGCCGCGAGATTGCGGCCGAGCGCCACGCGTTCCTCGAAGAGTGGGCCGACCGCTTCGAGAAGGAGTGGTTCGGCGAAGCCTGAACCGGCGACGTCGCCGGACGGCGGCCGACAGCACCGCGCTCTTGCGTCGGCCGTCCGCGGATAGTGGGTCACGGAGCGCGGCCAGGTCGGGGACGGCGTCGTGCTGGAACGCGTCGAGGAGTGACCGGCGCCGGCCGTCGCCACCGCTTTTTTCACTTCGGCGACGTGACATTCGTCCGTGTCCATGAGCTATTCGATGGGGAGTTCCACGGGCGTCCTCACGCTCATCGGCTACCTGGTGTTCCTCGCGGGCCTCGGCGTCGCGATGGCCGCGACGTACCTCGCGATGACGCCCGGTTAATCCGCGTCTGCTGTCCTCGCGACGGACGCGCCGGCCGCCGCCCCGCCCGCTTTCTGTCGGTTCTCCAACCGAATGGATGCGTATTGTTAACATCCCAGAGCGCGCAGGACTAGTCGAGGATGTGGGAGCACGTGCCGCCGGCGCCAGGGGAGGCGGACGCTCCCGACTCCCCGGACGACCGGCAGACTCCGCCGCTGCGCGCGTCCGTGTCCGTGCTCGCGAGCGACGGCTGGCGCGAAGCGGTCGCTGCGGCCGTCCCGGACGGGATTACCGTCGAGTCGTTCGCGGAGCCGGCGGCGTTCGAGGACGCGCTGAGCGGGAACGTCGCCGTCGCCCTGCTCGCGCGCGACTACTCCGCGCAGCGACTTGCGGCGGTGGTCGAGGCGACGATTGCAGCGTCCCGGCACGCCCACGTCGGACTGCTCGGCGAGCCGCGGCCCGGAGACGGCGCGGTGCCGCGGGACGCCGAGTTCGTGCCGCCGCTCGACCGCGACGCGTTCGGTGAGCGCGTCGAACAACTCTACCTGCAGGCGCACTACGCCGCCACCCTGGAGCGCTACTACAGCGTCTCCGTGAAGGTGCGGAACGCCGAACTCTGGGGCGAGGAAGCCGTCGACGACGACCACCTCGACCGACTGAAGGCCGTGCGCGACCGGTCGCGGCGCTACCTCCGGCAGTTCCGCGCGGCGCTCGACGAGGACAGCCTCGCCGCGCTGAAGTCACGCAGCGACCGCCTCGAAGCACTCGTCGCGGACGCCAAACCCACGCCAGACCCGGGCGCGCGCGGCCTCCCGGACGCGTGCCCTGACTGCGGCATCGACTGGACAACGTGGCACGGCCGCGGCCTCGGACACGGCTTCCAGAAACTCGGCGCGAACACCTGGCAGTGCACGAACTGCGGAGAAGTGCTCGCCGACCCGTCCCCCAGCGACTACCAGGTGCGGTGACCACCGGCAAAGACGGGACTGAAAAGCCGAGACAAGCATCCGCGAGCGAGCGGTACGGAGAACCCGAGCGAAGCGGTTCACCGAGCGCGAACGGCGCGAGGCGCGAGGAACGAGCGCCTCGGCTTGCGCGAACGGCGAGCGTAGCGAGCCGTGAGCAGTGAGCGCTCGGGCCGACGACTGAACGGAGCGCGTCAGCGCGGAGTGAAGGAGGAGTGCTTTTTTACCAAGTTTTTGCCGAGTGAGCGGCGCGGAGCGCCGCTCACACAGAGCAAAAGTGGGTTTCAGTCGGACTGGATGCGGGGCGCGAGCATGTAGGTGACGTGCCCCTGGGCTTCGGCGATGTCGAAGTGGATTTTGACGGGGTATTCGTCGCCGAGTTCGAGTTCGACTTCGGCGTCCTTCGGGATGGCCTTGTTCATGTCCTTGAGGTAGTCGAGGCTGAACAGGCTGTGGGCGTCGCCGGCGTCGAGGTCGATGAGGTCGTCGCGCGTGAGTTCGAGGTGGACGTCGTCGGTGTCGCCTTCCGCGTCGACGTAGAACAGTTCGTCGGCGGCGTCGACGCCGAGCGCGATGTGGTCGGAGACCATGTCGGCGGCGCGGACGGAGCGGTCGATGTCGGCGCCTTCGATGACGACGTTCGCGGAGAGGTCGAGGTCTGGGATGTCGGGTTCTTGCCGGATGGAGTCGGGGTCGATGAGCGCGAGCGTGTATTCGAGGCCGTCGATCTGGATGTGGAGTTTGCGGGTTTCTTCGTCGAGTTCGAGCTGGACGAGTTGGTCGGCGTCGGCCATGCCCGCGATGTCTTCGAGTCGGGAGAGGTTCACGCCGATGACGCCGCCGTCTGCTTCGTAGGATTCGAACGCGGCGGCCCCGAGGGTGAGGTCGACCATGCCGACGTTGGCGGGGTCGACCGCGCGGATGGAGAGTCCGTCCTCGTCGAGGTGGATTTTGCACTCGTCCACCAGCACGCTCACGGAGTCGAGCGTTTCCCGGAGCGTGTCGGCGCTCACAATCGCCTTGAACATATGGGAACGGCTACGAAATCCGGGAATAAAAAGCCCCACGTTCCGCGTGCGCGCGTAAATCGCGGGACGGAGTCGCGGTCGGGAGGTTCGGCGCTCCCGGCGGCGCGAGCGTGTGCGTCACGTCGGGACGAGATTCGTGATGGCGAGCGTTTCGAGCGCGAGCCACACGACGAACGCGGCGTACAGCGCGAGGAGGCTGGTGGCTTCGCGGCGCGTCAGTTCGAGGTCGGTGCGGACGAGCGCGAACAGCGCGATGGTGGCGAACACGAGGACGGCCATCATGGGGGCGGCGCGTTCGAAGTTGATGACGGTGCCGCCGGCGACGAGGACGCCCGCGGGCACGGCGACCAGGAGGTCGAAGACGTTGCTGCCGAGGACGTTCGCGAGGCTGGTGGTGGCGTTGTCGGCGCGCGCGGCCTGCACGGAGACGATGGCGTCCGGGAGGCTGGTACCGGCGGCGATGACGGTCAGTCCCCAGAGGAACGCGGACGTGCCGAGGGCGTCGCCAAGCGTGAGCGCGGCGCGCACGAGCGCTTCGACGCCGACGAGGATGACGAGGAGGCTCACCGCGAGCGTCGCCCAGTGCTTGACGACGTCGACGTCGGCGTGCGGGGCGTCGGCGCGGTACTCGCCGGTGTCCTGGTACTGGAGGAAGAGGTAGAGGCCGTAGAGCGCGAGCGGGATGGCGGCCAGTTGGGGCGTGAATTCGCCGGACAACCCCTCGGTGGGGTGGTAGATGACGGCGAACGCGAACGTGAGGAGGAGGACGGCGACGGACAGCATGTAGAACTGGGCTTCCTTGTAGACGAGGTTGCGGTTGGTGCCGAGCGGGCCGCTGGCGGCGAGCGTGGACGCCGCGGGGATGACGAGGATGTTGAAGACGGCGGAGCCGACGATGGCGGCGACGCCGAGTTCGAACTCGCCGTGGACGAGCGTCGCGATGACGGCGCTGGAGAACTCGGGGAAACTGGAGCCGACGGCGGCGACGACGGCGCCCTGGACGACGGGCGGGAGGCGGTAGTGGGCGGCGAGGCGGTCGGCGGAGCGCTCCAGTCGCGTGCTGCCCGCCCACACCACACCGGTGGCGGCGGCGGCGAGCGCGAGCGCGCCGAGGACGACGAGCATGGGCGAGGGCACCAGCGCGCGCCGGAAACTGTTTTCGGAATCGTGAAACCGAGTTAATTCGGCTTAATTCGACCGTTTACGGGGAGAACGCGCCTTTAGGACTTGCACCCTTTAGGGGGGCTGGGGCCGTGGCGTCGAGTGCACATGCGCCGCACCGTACTCAGCCTGCTCGTGGCTTCGCTCGTGGTGCTCGCCGGTTGCGCCGGCGGCATCACCGGCCAGGAGTCCACGCAGGCCCAGTCCGCAGACAGTGGCACAGTACAGTTCTACGTGAGCGACGAGCGGAACGCAATCGACCAGTTCGAGCACTTGAACGTCACTGTGACGAAAATCGGGTTCGCGCAGTCCGGTGACGCGGACGCGAATTCGAGCGCGTCCGGGGAGTGGTCGGTCGAGTCCGAGAGCGAGAGCGACCTCGACGTCAGCGTCGAGGGGAACGTCACGGCCGGCGAGAACACGACCGTGACGGTCACACAGGACGGTGAGGCCGTCACAAAGGCCACCGTCGTGGTGTCGGCCGGCGAGTCGGAGACGACGGTGAGGACTGACGCCAACGGCACCGCGACCGTCCCGGTGCCCGCGGACGTCGAGCAGTTCAGCGTCGACGTCAAGGCCGGTTCCGACGGCCAGAACAGTGAGGGCGAAGCGTCCCTCGAGTTCGAGTACGAGACCGAGTCCGGCGAGGACAGCGGGGCCGGGTGGGTCGGGCGCGACGTCGACAACCGGACGGTCGACCTGACCGAACTCCAGGGCGCGAACGCGACCCTGCTCGGGAACGTGACCGTGCCCGCGGGCGAGTACGAGAAGGTGTTCGTGCACGTCGGCGAGGTCGAGGGCACGCTGAAGTCCGGCGAGCAGGTGAACGTGAAGCTGCCGAGCCAGAAGCTCCACCTGAACGAGGGCTTCACCGTGGACTCGGCGGGCGGCGTGGACTTCGTCTTCGACATCACGGTGTTCGAGGCCGGCAACAGCGGGAAGTACATCCTGAAGCCGGTCGCCAGCGAGTCCGGCACGGACGTCCCCATCGAGCGCGTCGACGACGAGGGCGAGAGTGAAGCCGAGGCGGAACTGGAAGCGAACTTCGTCGGTGACGTGCGCGCCGGCGAGAACGCGACCGTGAAGGTCACGCAGGACGGCGACGCCGTCGCGAACGCCACCGTCGAACTCGACGGCGTGACGGTGACGACGGACGCCAACGGCACCGCGACCGTGCAGGTGCCCGCGGACGCCGAGGAAGTCGAACTGGAAGTGTCGACCGGCGAGGACAGCCAGTACGGCGAAGCGGAAGCCGAACTCGAGGCCGACGTCGGCGCTGACAGCGGCGACGGCGAGTCTGAGGAGTCCGAGTCGACGACCGAGAACGAGTCCAGCGCGTCGGCCAGCCTCGCGGTGAACGTCGAGGGCACGTTCGCCGCGGGCGAGGAAGTCGTAGTCTTCGCGACTGACGGCGACGGCGACCCCGTCGAGGGCGCGGAGGTGTACGTCGACGGCGAACTCGTCGGCGAGACGAACGCGGACGGCGAACTCGCGTTCACGCTCCCAGAGGACGCCGACATGCAGACGGACGTGACCGTGAAAGCCAACGGCACGTCGGTCGTCGTCGACTCCTCGACGGTCGCCGCGGCACAGTAACGCCAGCAGTCTGCGACGGCGCGGCAGTCCCTCCTGCTGTTCTCGCAGCCGCCCCGTACTCCCCGTAGCGTGGGGAACGACGTGGTTTTCCGTTTCGGCGCCGTAGTCCCCGTAACTGACTATGGGGAACGGCAAAGACCACTACTACAACAAGTCAAAGCAGGAGGGGTACCGGACGCGGGCGGCGTACAAACTCCAGCAAATCGACGACCAGTTCGACGTGCTGTTCGACGGCGCGACGGTCGTCGACCTGGGCGCGGCGCCCGGCGGCTGGCTGCAGGTCGCCGCCGAGCGCGTCGGCGCGCGCGGCAAGGTCGTGGGCGTTGACTTCCAGCGCATCGACCCGGTCGAGGACGTGGACGCTGGCGTGGACACCATCCGCGGCGACATGACCGACGAGGACACGCGCGCCGAAATCGAGCGCGCGGCGTCGGGCGGCGTGGACGTCGTCATCTCGGACATGGCGCCGAACATGACCGGCGAGTACAACCTCGACCACGCGCGCTCCGTCCACCTCGCGCGCACCGCCCTGGACACCGCTCGTGACGTCCTGAACGACGGCGGGCACTTCGTCGCGAAGGTCTTCGACGGCCAGGACTTCAAGGACTTCAAGGCGGACGTCGACGAGCAGTTCGCGTTCTCGCGGACGTACACGCCGGACGCGTCCCGGGACTCCTCCTCGGAGCTGTACGTCGTCGGGAAGAACCTCGTGGACGCGCCGGTCGCGGCCGGCGACACCGCCGAAGTCGAAATCGTGGGCGTGGGCGACGAGGGCGACGGCATCGCGAAGGTCGCGGACGGCTTCACGCTGTTCGTGCCGGACGCCGAGGAGGGCGAGACGGTCACGGTGGAAGTGACGGACGTGAAGCCGAACTTCGGGTTCGCAGAACGGCAGGACTGATTTTCGGGGCCGGCGTCAGGCGGCGAGTCTGTCGCCGAGCGCGCGCCGGACGCCGTACACGAACGGCGTGTCGGCGACGGCGATGGCGAGTTTGAGCGCGTACTGGCCGACGATGAGCGCGAGAATCTGGTCGGTGCCGTAGACGGTGCCGACGCCGAGGACCTGGGGTGCCGCCCAGAACGCGACGGTGACGAAGATGACGGTGTCGATGGCCTGGCTGGACGCCGTGGACGCGACGTTGCGCAGCCAGAGGTGCGCGCCGTCGGTGCGGCGGCGGATGGCGTGGAACGCGAGCACGTCCCAGTTCTGGCTGACGACGTACGCCAGCAGGCTGCCGGTGACGATGTTCGCGCTCGACCACAGCACCTTCGAGAACTCGGCCTGGCCGACGCCGGAGAACGGCGCGATGGGCGCCTCCATGGTCGTGTACACGAGCGCGAGCATCACGAGCGTCATCGCGAACCCGACGTTCACGAGCACCTGTGCGGCGCGCCGGCCGTACAGTTCGGAGTAGCAGTCCGACGCGAAGAACGTCAGCGCGTACGCCAGCGCCGCACCCGGCAGCACGAGCGAACTCCCCGTGAACGGCAGGCTGAACGGAAGCTGGAACATGAGGAGTTTCGACGCCGTCAACTGGGCGGTGACGAGCGCGGTGACGAACAGGCCGACGAGCGCGACCTGGCCGGCGACGAGTCTGTCCTCACTCCGCATCGGCGTCCCCCTCGTCGTCGAGTCGGCCGTGGCGCGCGTCGATGTCGTCGAGGACGTCCAGGGTCTTCCGGACGGACGCGCGGATGGCGTCGCTGCGGTTCACGAACTTGCCGTCGTCGCCGACGTGTTCGTCGAGGTCGTCTAAGAGTTCCGCGGGCATCTCGACGCTAATCTTGGACATACTCCCGAGATAATACCAGAGTAATATAAGGTGCGCGGCTCGGGACGGCGAGCGCGCCGTTCAGCCCCTGGTCGGGGGCGTCCCGGAGCGGTCTACCGCGCCGTCGGCGAGGACGCCGACCCGCCGCGGCGCCCGCCGAGCGTAATCACGGTGAGGACGGCGAGGCCGACGAAGTACATGACGACCATCGGAATCGCGATGACGAGCATCGTGTAGAGGCTGTCCGGCGTGACGACGGCGCCGAACGCGAACATCGAGATGACGGGGACGCGCCAGCGCTGGCGCATCGTCTGGTAGGAGACGATGCCGCCGAGGTGGAACAGCACCATCGTCACGGGGATGTCCACGAGCAGGCCGATGCCGCCCGTCAACAGGAACACCGTCCACGCGAAGTTGCTGACGGTGTAACTGATTATCATGTCCTCTGCGAGCGCGTCGTACACGAGGTAGGAGATGACTTCGGGCGCGACGAACGAGTACCCGACGTAGCTCCCGACCAGGAGGCCGCCGACGAGGCCGCCGCCCCAGACGGCGATGGCGCGCCGGTCGCCGGTGACGAACCCGCGCTCGGCGAGCGCCGGCCACACGTAGTAGAGGAGGATTGGTAACACCAGGATGGCGGCGAGCACGACCGAGATTTTCACCTGGAAGACGAGCGCCTCCACTGGGTGGAGGACGATGGGCCACGTGACGTCGCCGGCCGGCTGGACGTCCTGGGGGATGCGCGCGATGAAGTCGTCCCGCAGGTCGCCGAACCCGCCGTAGTACAGCCACCCGAAGATGCCGACCATCAGCACCATGAACGACCCGACGATGCGGAACGCCCGCGACCGCAGGCTCCCGAGGATGAACCGGATGTCGTGGTAGTAGCCGCCGATGTCGTCCTCCGTGGTCTCCTCGTCGGTGAACGCGTCCATCATGCCGGCGGCCGTGCTCTGCACGGGGTTCGAGGACTCCGTCTCGTCCTCGGCCGCACCGCCCTCTGCCGCTGTCTCGCCCTCGGTGGCGGCGTGGACGTCGTCGAAGCGGTTGAGGATGGCTTCGGCCTTCTCGTCGTCGTCCTCGGAGAGCGCGCGCTCGGCGGCGGCGACGGCTTCGTCCTCCGTCATGGACGCGAACGCTTCCGGCGGCGCGGCGCGCACGCCCGCCGCGTCCAGCATGCTCAGGTCGATGTCCGCGGGGTCGACGGGGCCGGCGCCGAGCCGGCTCGCGGCGACCTGTTGGGCGGCGCGCTCGACGGCGACGTAGACGTAGTAGAGGAGCGCGGCGACGAGCGCCAGCACGGCGAACACGGCGCCGAGAATCAGGTAGCCGGTGGCGGGCGCGACGCCGAACGCTTCCGCGACGGTGGGCACGCGCACCGACGACCCGATGAACCGGAGGGCGTCGTTGAACGCGGGAATCCCGCCGAACTGGCCGGCCGCGTAGCCGGCCGCGAACCCGACGACGCCGACGCCGAGCACGCGGTTCCAGCGCTCCGCGAACACGCCGCGGACGTCGACGTACTCGCGGCCGCGCTTCATCGTCACCACGACTTTCGCGACGTACAGCGACAGCCCGTAGAGGAGGATGAGCGGGGACGCCCACAGAATCTGCGTGAACGGGTCTGGCGGCGAGAAGAACGCGCCGAACGCGAAGATGCCGACGACGGCGTACTTCCACCGGTCGCGGAACGTCTCGTAGGGCACGATGCCGGAGTACGAGAGCGCGGACACGATGAGCGGGAGTTGGGCGGCGAGCGCGAACGACAGCGCGAGGAAGAGGATGAACTCCGTCCACTGGATGATGCCGTACTTCGGCGCGAGGCCGGCGCCCACGGCGTTCCCCGCGAGGAAGTCGAACATCAGCGGGAAGAACAGGAAGTACGCGTAGGAGACGCCGAGCGCCGCCAGGCCGACGCAGACGACGGCGACGCCGACGACGGCGACCCGGGAGACGGAGACGTCGGGAATGATTTCGCGGTCCTGGAGCGGCTGTCGCGCGTGGTAGAGGAGGACGGGGAGCGCGACGAACGCGCCCGTGAACAGGCCGATTTTCACCTGCATCAGGATGACGTCGAACGGCGTCTGCGCGATGACCTGCGCGGACTGCACGAGCAAGTCGTCGCGGAGCGTCGGCCACACGTACCACCGCATCGCGAAGATGCCGCCGACGAGGCCGACGACGAACGCGATGAACACGTGCTGGAGCTGTGACTGCGCAGTCCGGAGCATTACCCCGAGCGTCTCCCGCCCGGAGTTGATCGCGCGGGCGGTACCGGGGTCGACCATGCCCGAACCGGAGCTACTCATTGCGTGCGGCTAGCCCGCTCGCAATTATCAATCTTCCCGTCCACTGCCAAAAGAAAGCCTATAACGGACGGGTCGCCAAAGCACGGACACGAATGGCCGAGGAACCGGACGGCGGACGCGAGCGCGGGGACTGGAGCGACCTCGCGTCAGCCGTCAGTCGGGTCGACTCTGGTGGCGACCACGAGAGCGACCGCGACGACCTCACGGCCGCAGTGCGCCGCGTCGACGACGCCGAGGACGCCACCGACGGCGCTGCAGAAGACGGTTCCGAGGACGCCACCGGCGGCGATTCCGGCAGTGGTGGAGACGGCGGCGACACCGAGACCGGCGACGGCAGTGGGAGCGGCGACGGCGCCACACTCACGAAAGTCCAGCAGGACGACGGCCCGAAGCCCGCTATCGAACGCGTGGCCGGCGGCGGCGACGGTGATGCGGGCGACGACAGCGACGACAAGGACGCGGACGACAGCGATGCCGGTGACGCGGACGGCGACAGCGACGGCAGGTGGAGCGACCTGACGCCGGCCGTCGAGCGCGTCGAGGACGACGAGGACGGCGACGAGTGGGAGTGGAGCACGGACGAGTTCGCCGCCGCCAGCGGCGCGCCGGACGACGCCACGACCGCCGCGGACTCCGACCCCCAGTTGCTCGCGGACAGCGACCACCAGGCGGACGACCCGGCCGCCGCGACTGGTGACGAAGCGCTAGACCCGCGCGAGAACTCCGTCATTGACGCCGACGAGACGCCGTCGCCGCCGGACGACGGCCTCGGCATGGACGCCCCCGAGACGGACGTCGAACAGCCGCTGGCCGTCCACGTCGAGGAGATGATAAAACGGCTGTCCATCGTCATCGCTATCGCGGGCCTCGTCAGCGTCGCCGCGTTCCCGCTCAGCGAGAGCCTCATCACCACCATCTGGAACCACGTCCTCCCGGGCGGCGAGGCCGTCGACCCGCGCGTCTACCACCCGCTCGAACTCATCATCACGCAGTTGAAGGTCGCGAGCCTCGCCGGCCTCGTCATCGCGCTCCCCGTCTTTGTCTACCAGTCGTACGCGTTCATGCGGCCCGGCCTCTACAAGAACGAGCGCCGCTACTACCTCGCCGCCGTCCCCACCAGCCTCGTGCTCGCCGTGCTCGGCGTCCTGTTCGCGTACTTCATCGTCCTCCCCTACACGATGGACTACTTCCAGGGGTACACGCAGGGCACCGCGGACGTCGCGTTCGCGCTCGGCACCACGTTCAACCTCATCCTCACCGTCATGGGCTACCTCGCCGTCGTCTTCCAGATTCCCCTGTTCATCATGCTCGCCATCATGCTCGGCGTCACCACCCGCCAGTGGCTGGAAGACCGCCGCCTCCTCTTCTGGGCGGCGTTCGGTGGTCTCGCGTTCACGTTCACCGCCGTCGACCCCACCGGCATGGTGCCCGTCCTCGTCGCCATCACGATGATTATCCTCTTCGAGGGCACGCTCGCGCTGCTCCGGTGGACGGGGAACTGAGAACGCACTTTTTGCGCTGCGGGCGGCCTGCGGCCGCCCTCGGCAAAAACTTGCCGAAAAAGCACTCCTCGTCGTTCGAAAGACGGCGGAGCCGTCTTTCGTGATGACGAAAGGCGCTTTGCGCCTTTCGAACCACTCCCGCTGGTCGCTCGTCGGCCCGCGCTCGTTCGCTTCGCTCACTCGCGCGGTGAACCGCTCGCCTCGGGCTCTTCGAGCCGCTCGGCTCGCGGATAGGTTTAGTGTATTGTCCTTCGAGCGGAGCGCGTGGCCGCGTCCGGCACGGCGTTTCAAGTGCCGTGGCGCGAACGCACTGGCATGAAGT
>JBDGQF010000446.1:0-11632 GCA_042219255.1 Halobacterium sp.
TCGCGTAACCACTGACGGTTACAGAGCGGGGTATTCTACCCTCGGACTTAAGCGTCTGTACGTGTGACAGTGTGGCATGCTCTCGGACTCATTCGGGCGCGAGGTTTCCGGCGTCCGGGTGTCTCTCACCGACCGGTGTAACTTCGACTGCGTCTACTGTCACAACGAGGGACTGGGGGACACGCGCGGCCCGATGGACCCGCGCGACCACGAGATGAGCGCGGACGACGTCGTCCGGTTCCTCGAAGTCGCCGCGGAGTTCGACGTCGGGAAAGTGAAACTCACGGGCGGGGAGCCGATGCTCCGGGACGACCTGGAGGAAATCATCGAGCGGACGCCGGACTCGATGGAGGTGTCGATGACGACGAACGGCACGTTCCTTCCGGGGCGCGCCGACGACCTCGTGGACGCTGGCCTGGAGCGCGTGAACGTCTCCCAGGACGCGCTCGACCCGGAGGACTTCCAGGCGCTCACGCAGAGCGGCGCCTACGAGCAGGTGCTGGAGGGCGTCCGGGCGGCGGTGGACGCCGGCCTCGACCCCGTGAAACTGAACATGGTCGTGTTCCGGAAGACGGCGGGCTACGTGCCGGAGATGGTCGACCACGTCGCGGAGAACGACAGCCTCCAGCTCCAGCTCATCGAGTACATGCCCGAGATTGCGGGCCACCCGGAGTGGGCCGTCGACATCGACGACGTCCACGAGTGGCTGGAGGAGCGCGCCGACCGCGTCGAGCACCGCGAGATGCACGACCGGCGGCGGTACTGGGTGAACGGGGGAATGGTGGAAATCGTCGACCCGGTGGGGAACGAGGAGTTCTGCATGAACTGCCACCGCGTGCGCGTCACGCACGAGGGGTACCTCAAGGGCTGCCTGAACCGCAACGACGACTTGCGGTCGATGGGCGAGATGTCGAAGCCCGAGATTCGCGAGGCGTTCCGGGAGACCGTGGAGAACCGCGTGCCGTACTACGGCGAGTACATGGTCGAGGACGGCGACGGCGGCTGGGAGGTCAACGACGACTACATCGAAGTGTACGCCGACGGCGGGCAGACGGCAGAAGAGTGAACTACGGCATCGGGGCCTGAACTGCGGGACTGTATCCGGTTCTCCTGGCGTGGGTCGGCCCGGCGGCTCCCCGGGGCCTTTCGTGATGTTTAAGTACGGGCCACGATTTTGCTACAACGCAGTCACTGTAGGGGCGCCGGGTCCCGAGTCCGAGAGGGCGAAGATACACCCGAAAGCGTGTCGTGGTAGCCTAGCCTGGTCAAGGCGCAGGGTTGCTAACTCTGTGGCGTAAGCCTCCGGGGTTCAAATCCCCGCCACGACGCCTTTCAACGACACACCAATCATGAGTTCGGAAGAACAAGAAGCGGACGAGGACATTCGATACTTCGTCCGTATCGGTCAGACAGACCTCGACGGCACCAAAACCGTCGAGCGTGCCCTCGCGGAACTCGACGGCGTCGGCCGACGAGTCGCGCGAGTCGTCGCGGAGCAAGCGGACATCGACCGCACCGCGACAATCGGGCGCCTCGACGACGACGCCATCGACAGCATCAAGACCGCTGTCAACGAGTTCGCGGACAACGCCCCCGAGTGGCTCGCGAACCGCCGGAAGGACTTCTACTCCGGCGAGACCCAGCACATCACTGGGAACGACGTCAACCTGACGCGCGACCAAGACATCAACCGGATGCAGATGATCCGTTCGTACAAGGGCATCCGACACGAGCGCGGACAGAAAGTCCGCGGTCAGCGCACGAAGTCCACTGGTCGTACGGAAGGCACCATCGGCGTCAACGTCGAGGCTATCAAGGAAGAACAGGCAGAGGAAGAAGCAGCGGGTGAGGAAGAATAATGGCGCTCCCAGGCGAGAACACCAAGTTCTACGAGACGCCGAACCACCCCTACCAGGGCGAACGCATCAGCGAAGAGAGCGACCTCGTCTCTCGGTACGGCCTGAAGAACAAACAGGAGCTGTGGCGAGCGCAGTCCGAACTGCGTAACTACCGCCGCGAGGCGCGCCGCCTGCTCGGCCGCACGGAAGCGGTCAGCGGCGAGGAGTTCGTCTCCCGCCTCCAGCGCATCGGCGTGCTCTCCGACCAGGAAGGCCTCGACGACGTCCTGTCGCTCGACGTGACGGACGTCCTCGAACGCCGCCTGCAGACGGTCGTGTACCGCGACGGCCTCGCGAACACGGTCGGTCAGGCACGACAGTTCATCTCCCACGGCCACATCACCGTCGACGGCGCCCGCGTCACGGAGCCGTCGTACAAGGTGAGTGTCGCCGAGGAGGACGCGCTCGCGTTCGACGAACGAAGCGACCTCACGGACGAACTGCACCCGGCACGCGCCGGTGCACAGGAGTAACAAAATATGGCTGACGACACCAAATGGGGCATCGCGCACATCCACGCCTCGTTCAACAACACCATCATGACCGTCACTGACGAGACGGGCGCCGAGACGCTCGCAAAGTCCAGTGGTGGTTCCGTGGTGAAGCAGAACCGGGACGAGGCGTCGCCGTACGCCGCGATGCAGATGGCCGAACAGCTCGCAGAAGACGTCTTGGACCAGGGCATCGACAAGGTGCACGTTCGCGTGCGCGGCCCGGGTGGCAACCTCCAGCGCAGCCCCGGACCGGGCGCGCAGGCCGCCATCCGTGCGCTCGCTCGCGCCGGCCTCGAAATCGGCCGCATCGAGGACGTCACCCCGGTTCCCCACGACGGGACGCGTCCACCGAAGAACAGCGGGTACTAAGCCATGAGCACGGACTTCGACGTCGAATTCATCGAACGCGGCGACCGGGAGTCCCGGTTCGTCGTCCGGAACATCACGCCGGCGTTCGCGAACGGCATCCGCCGCGCGATAATCGCGGACGTGCCGACGCTGTCCATCGACAGCGTGCGGTTCGTCGAGAACTCCAGCGTGATGTTCGACGAACAGCTCGCGTTGCGCCTCGGGCTCGTCCCGTTGACGACGCCGGAGGACTTCGCGGAGGGTGACACGGTCACGCTCGCGCTCGACGTCGAGGGCCCGGGGACGGCGTACTCCGGCGACCTGGTCTGTCAAGACCCGGAAGTGGAGGCCGCCGACAAGAACATCCCCATCATCGAGCTGAAAGACGACCAGCGCCTCGAACTGGAGGCCGACGCGGAACTCGGCTACGGCCGCGACCACGCCAAACACCAGGGCGGCGTCGCGGTCGGCTACCGACACCTCCAGCGCGTGAACGTCGTGGGTGACCGCGACGAGTACGCCGAGGAGGAAGCCGAAATCCTCCGTGGCGTCATCGAGGAGGACGGCGAACTCGTCGCGACAGACGAGTTCGACAACGACCTCACGAACCGGTACCCCGGGAAGGAACTCGAGGTCGAGGACGTCCCCGGCGCGTTCGTCTTCCACGTGGAATCCGACGGCTCGATGCCCGTACCCGAGCTGGTGCTCCGGGCGGTCGACTCCCTGGTCGACCGCGCGGACGAACTCGAACAGGCAGTCCAACTATAACAATGTCCAATCCGACCCTTCGCACTGCTCCGGCGTCCGCTCCTGCCCCGGGAGTCGCGGGACCGGCAATCGAAATGGGTAAGAAGGGTCGGGGGCAAACGAGAAGCGTAGCCGTACTGCGGCCGTGCAGGGATAGCCAAGTTAGGCCAAAGGCGCAGCGTTCAGGGCGCTGTCCCGTAGGGGTTCGCAGGTTCAAATCCTGCTCCCTGCACTCGACTTCTCACAACTTTCAGGAGTACGAGCATGAGTAAGACAAGTCCGAGACTCAGCAGTCTCATCGCCGAGTTGAAGTCCGCTGCCCGCGACGCTGGCGCGGACGTCTGGCACGACGTCGCTGCACGGCTGGAGAAGCCGCGCAGCACGCACGCCGAGGTGAACCTGAGTCGCATCGAACGATACGCGAACGAGGACGAGACCGTCGTCGTCCCCGGCAAAGTGCTGGGGTCTGGCGCGCTCCGTAAGTCAGTCACCGTCGCTGCCGTGGATTTCTCCGGCAGCGCGGAGACGAAAATCGAGCACGCCGACGGCGAGGCCGTCCATCTGGAACAGGCAGTCGAACAGAACCCCGACGGGAACGACGTGCGGGTGATTCGATGAGTCTCGCGGAATTCGACGCCGACGTGGTCGTCGACGCCCGGGACTGCATCCTCGGCCGCGTCGCGAGTAACGTCGCCGAGCGCGCGCTCGACGGCGACTCCGTCGCAGTCGTGAACGCAGAGCAGGCAGTCATCACCGGCACGAAAGAAGACGTCTTCGAGACGTACAACAAGCGCGCGGAGCTCGGCTCCGACAGCGGCCCGTACTACCCGAAGCGACCCGACGGGATTTTCAAGCGCGCCATCCGCGGCATGCTGCCGTACAAGCAGCAGGACGGCCGCGAGGCGTTCGAGAACGTCCGCGTCTACGTGGGTAACCCGCTGGACGAGGACGGCGAGGTCGTTGAGGGAACGTCGCTGAACCGACTCTCGACCATCCGCTTCGTCACCCTCGGCGAAGTCTCGAAAGAACTGGGGGCGAACGTCACATGGTAACCAATACGTCTGGGAAGAAGAAGACCGCCGTCGCCCGCGCGACAGTGAGCGACGGCGAGGGTCGTGTGCGAATCAACTCCACGCCCGTCGAACTCGTCGAACCGGAGATGGCGCGCCTGAAGATGCTGGAACCGTTCCGCATCGCTGGCGACGACCTCCGCGACGACGTGGACGTCGACATCGACGTCTCCGGCGGCGGGTTCGCTGGGCAGGCCGACGCCGTCCGCACCGCGATTGCGCGCGGACTCGTCGAGCACTACGGCGACGCGGAACTCCGGGACGCGTACCGCGAGTTCGACCGGAGTCTGCTGGTCAACGACGTCCGGCAGTCCGAGTCCAAGAAGTGGGGCGGCCCCGGTGCCCGCGCCCGCTACCAGAAGTCCTACCGCTGAGGTGTTCAATCCATGATGGTACCAGTCCGGTGTTTCACGTGCGGTAACGTCGTCGGCGAGTACTGGGAGGAGTTCAAGGCGCGCGCCGAGACCCACGACGGCGACGAGGACCCAGCGGACGTGCTGGACGACCTCGGCGTGGACCGGCACTGCTGTCGACGGATGATAATCTCCCACCAGGACCTCGTGGACGTGGTGTCTCCCTACCAATGAGCGAGTCACAGCACTTCAATCGGTACGAGAAGGCCCGCATCATCGGGGCGCGAGCGCTGCAAGTGTCGTACGGCGCGCCCGTCCTGGTCGACACCGACCAGACGGAGCCAATCCTCATCGCGGCCGAGGAGTACGACGCGGACGCGCTCCCGTTCACCGTCCGGAGGGAGGACTGAATGGCGCGCATCGAGTCCGTCCGGTACCGGCCGATTCTGGACTCTCGCGGCAACAAGACCGTGGAGGCCGAGGTCGTGACCGAGGACGGCGGGTTCGGTCGTGCTGCGGCGCCGTCGGGCGCGAGCACGGGCGAGCACGAGGCCGTCGAACTCCCCGTCGACGAGGCGATTGCGGCGGCCCGCGAGCGCGCGGCGCCGCGCCTCGAGGGACGGGAGTTCGCTGGCGACCAGCGCGGCGTCGACGCGGCGCTGCACGCCGCTGACGGCTCGGAGGACTTCTCCGAGATTGGCGCGAACAGCGCCGTGGCGACGAGCATGGCTGCGGCGAAGGCCGCGGCGGACGTACTCGGTGCACCGCTCTACCAGCACCTCGGCGGCGCGTTCCGGGGCCGGAACTTCCCGGTGCCGCTGGGGAACGTCGTGGGCGGCGGCGAGCACGCCGCGGACGCGACGGCCATCCAGGAGTTCCTCGCGGCGCCCGTGGGCGCGCCGAGCGTCCGGAAGGCGGTGTTCGCGAACGCCGCCGTGCACGAGCGCGTCGGCGAACTCCTCGAGGAGCGCGGCGAGGCCGCCGCGAAGGGCGACGAGGGCGCGTGGGCGCCGTCGATTTCGGACGCGGAGGCGTTCGAGGTCGTGGACGAGGCGACCGACGACGTCGCCGAGGAGTTCGGGTTCGCCGTCGAGTTCGGTCTCGACATGGCGGCCGCCGAACAGTACGACGACGGCGAGTACGTGTACGGCGACGACGTGCGCTCCACCGAGGAGCAAATCGAGTACGTCGCCGGTCTCGTCGACGAGTACGACCTCGCGTACGTCGAAGACCCGCTGGACGAGAACGACTTCGAGGCGTTCGCCGAGCTGACCGACAGAGTCGGCGACCAGACGCTGGTCTGTGGCGACGACTTGTTCGTGACGAACACCGAGCGCCTCCGCGAGGGCATCGCGACTGGTGCCGCGAACAGCATCCTCGTGAAGCCCAACCAGATTGGGACGCTCTCGGACGCGTTCGATGCAATCGAGTTGGCGACCCGGAACGGCTACGACGCCGTGGTCTCCCACCGCAGCGGCGAGACCGAAGACACCACAATCGCACACCTCGCCGTGGCGACCGACGCCCCGTTCATCAAGACGGGCACGGTCGGCGGCGAGCGAACCGCCAAGCTGAACGAACTCATCCGCATCGCGGACGAAGCATGAGCGAGAACGAATCCGACACAGAGGCCGACCTCGAGGACGCCGCGGAGGCAGCAGCGGAGTCTGCCGACGCGGCCGCCGAGAGCGAGGCCCAGACTGACGAACAGCAAGCCGAAGAGCCGGAACCGGAGGAGACGGCGACGGAGGACGTGATGTCCGCCGAGGAGGCCGACCTCCTCATTCCGGTCGACGACTACCTGGGCGCCGGCGTCCACATCGGCACCCAGCAGAAGACCAAGGACATGGAGCGGTTCATCCACCGCGTCCGCGACGACGGCCTCTACGTCCTCGACGTGAGCCGGACCGACGGGCGCATCCGAACGGCCGCCGACTTCCTGGCCGGCTACGACCCCGAGCAGGTGCTGGTCACGTCGTCGCGCCAGTACGGCCGGTTCCCGGCCCGGAAGTTCGCCGACGCCATCGGCGCGCGGGCGCGGACGGGGCGGTTCATCCCGGGAACGCTCACCAACCCCGACTACGACGGCTACATCGAGCCCGACGTGGTGGTCGTCACCGACCCCATCGGCGACTCCCAGGCCGTCAAGGAGGCCATCACGGTCGGCATCCCGGTCATCGCGATGTGCGACTCGAACAACCAGACGAGCAACGTCGACCTCGTCGTCCCGACGAACAACAAGGGGCGGCGCGCGCTGTCGGTCGTCTACTGGCTGCTCGCCAACGAGACGCTCGACCGCCGCGGCGCAGAGCCGACGTACGCCCTCGAGGACTTCGAGGACGGCCTCTAACTGGGGTTTCGAATTCCGACGCGGTACTTTTACTGGCGCTCACTCGCACAGCGGCGGCGCCGTCCGGTACGCAGAAACAGGACAGCTACAGCGGCCGGGTCAGCGCGCGGCGAGGCCGAGGTAGCCGTCGAGGCCGTCGACGAAGCGGACGCGGCGGCCGAACCACTCGCGGCCGCCGTCGAGGGGGTGCTGGTGGCGGGCGTCGTCGATGTCCGCGGTGAGGAGGACGGTGACGGGGCACGGCCCGAACTCGGCGACGCGTTCGGCGACGCGGCCGCCGTCCGGCTCGCAGACGACGACGTCCTGGCCGGGGAAGCACACGAGGTCGCCGTACGTGTCGTCGTAGTCGTACTCGGGCGTGGGGAACCGGTAGAGTCGCTTGAACCGGTCGACGGTGGCGTCCATGTCGTCGGTGGCGAGGACGACCCACGCGATGCCGGAGACGGGCGACCCGTAGAGGTCGCTGTCGGGGACGCGGTACTCGCGGGGCGTGCGGTCGCTGACGACGAACGGGAGTAGGTGTTGGTCTGGCGGGCCGAGGAACGCGTTGTCCCACTCGACGAGCGTGCCGTCGGGGCGTTCGCGGCTGCCGTAGGAGGGGCCGTGGACTTCGACGTCGTAGTCGATGACGCGCTGGCACTCGGCGTGGACGCTCCCGGTCTCGACGCACCAGTCGGTGGGGCCGGCGAGCGGGTTGCCGTAGTCGAAGAAGTCACCCCACCACGCTGGGTCGTCGCGCGTGGGCGCGACGAGTTCGAGGTAGGAGCCGTCCGGCAGGACGAGCGCCGCCATCTCGGTGCCGGCGTCTGGGTGTTCGCCGCCGTACGTGGGCTCGAAGCCCGCTGACTCGAAGCGTTCGACGATTGCGTCCAGGTCGGTGGCGGCGAACGGCACGTGGTCGATGACGGGGCGCATGCCCGGCGCTTGGCTGTGACGCCTGATAAGTTCACCGCGCGCACTGGTGAGCGGGCGCACGGCGCGTCAATACATGCCGCCGTCGTCGGTGGTCGCAGTCGACGCGCTGGTGACGCGCAACCCGTCGGGCGCGACCAGCCACCAGACGTCGCTGACGCCCTGGCCGTTCGTGTCTCCTGGCTGTTCGTCGCCGCTGAAGTAGTACAGCGGCCAGTCGGCGGCGGTGACTTGCGTGCTGCCGTCGTCGCGCTCCGTCGTCCCGAGGGAGGCGGTGACGTCGCCGCCTGCGGTCGGCGTGCCGTCGACGGTGAGCGGCGGCCAGTTCTGCGCGCAGTCGTCGTAGCACGTGGACTCGCCCTGTTCGTCGGCGTCGAACAGGTAGAGGCTCATGCCGTCCGCGTCGACGAGGACGTCGCCGTACTGGTCGGTCGAACGGACGCGGACTGTCGCGTCGGCGGCCGTGGTCTCCTGGCCGCCAGCGGGGCCGGACGTGCAGCCGGCGAGAGCCGTTGCCGCGCCAGCGGAGAGCGCGGCGAGGACGCGTCTTCGCTGCATTGTGTTGGAGTGTTTGCACGACGACGTGATAGTGGTTTTCCACATTCCGGCCCAAATCTGGCGGTAAGGAAGGTGAACAGCCCGCTGTCCGGCGATTGCGCTACGGCCGACCGGAGCGCGGTGACGCGGGGCCTGGACAGCCGATTCGGAACTTCTGTAACGGCGTGGTGCACACGGCGACGTATGACCACGACATCGAGCGCGCCGGGGAAGGTCTACCTCTTCGGCGAGCACGCCGTCGTCTACGGGGAGCCGGCGGTGCCGTGCGCCATCGAGCGGCGCGCGCGCGTGACAGTCTCCGAGCGCAGCGACGACCACGTCCGCGTGTCCGCCGAGAACCTCTCCCTGGACGGGTTCACCGTGGAGTACGGCGGGAGCACCGACGGGACGCCGGACGTGGACGTCCCGACGCCGCTCATCGAGGCGGCGATGGGGTACGTCGAGGAGGCGCTGGCGCAGGCGCGGGACGCCGCGGACGCGCCGAGGGCGGGCTTCGACGTCGAAATCGAGAGCGCGATTCCGCTGGGCGCCGGCCTCGGGTCGAGCGCCGCCGTCGCCGTCGCCGGCATCGACGCGGCGACGCGCGAACTCGGAACGGAACTCTCCCCCGAGGCGGTCGCCGACCGCGCGTACCGGGTGGAGTACGAGGTCCAGGACGGCCAGGCGTCGCGCGCGGACACGTTCTGTTCGGCGATGGGCGGCGCGGTGCGCGTGGAGGGCGACGACTGCGAGACGCTCTCGGCGCCAGACCTCCCGTTCGTCGTGGGGTACGACGGCGCGAGCCACGACACCGGCGAACTCGTGGCGGGCGTGCGCGCGCTCCGCGACGAGTTCGAGTTCGCCGCGGACACCGTCGAAGCAATCGGCGACCTGGTACGGGAGGGCGAGCAGGCGCTCGCGGACGGCGACCTGGAGGCGCTCGGCCGCCTGATGGACTTCAACCACGGCCTGCTGTCCGCGCTCGGCGTGTCCTCGCGGTCACTCGACAACCTCGTGTGGGCGGCGCGGGACGGCGGCGCGCTCGGCGCGAAACTCACGGGCGCGGGCGGTGGCGGCTGCATCGTCGCGCTGGACGACGGCGACGGTGCAGAGACGGCGCTGTCGCTGTCGCCGGACTGCGAGCAGTCGTTCCGCGCGGAACTGGCGACGGAGGGAGTCCGCGAGGAATGAAGGTCGTCGTGAAACTCGGCGGGAGCGTCATCACGGAGAAAGAACAGCGCGAGACCGTCGACGAGGACAGCCTCGCAGACCTCGCGGCCGCCATCGCCGACGCGGACGTTGCCGACCTCGTGGTCGTCCACGGCGCCGGGAGCTTCGGCCACCCCGTCGCGGCCGAACACGGCACGTCGAGCACCGAGGGGACGACCGACCCGCAGGCAGTCCGCGACATCGCGGGCGTGATGGAGCGACTGAACCGAGCGGTCGTCGGCGCGCTCGCCGACGCGAGCGTCCCGGCCGTCCCAGTCCACCCGTACTCGGCCGGCTACCGGACGGCTGACGGCGACCTCCGCCTCCCCACCGACCAGGTGGCGGCGATGCTCGACGAAGGCTTCGTCCCCGTCCTCCACGGCGACGTCCTCACGCACGCCGGCGAGGGCGCGAGCATCCTCAGCGGCGACGAAATCGTCACGCACGTCGCCGGCGACCTGGCCGCCGACCGCGTCGGCATCTGCTCGACGGTCCCCGGCGTCTTCGACGAGTCCGGCGACGTCGTCCCCGAGATTACGAGCTACGAGGACGTCGCCGCGGCGCTCGGCGGCAGCGACGCCACCGACGTCACCGGCGGGATGGCCGCGAAAGTCCGCGCGCTCCTCGACCTCGGCGCGCCCGCGTTCGTGTTCGGCCCCGACGCAATGCGGGCGTTCCTCGCCGGCGAGGACGCCGGCACGCGCATCGAGGGCTGACCCGGGCCTACTCGTCGACTGTCTCGACGTCCGCGCCCGGCGCGTTCTCCTTCACGCTCTCCAGGCCCTGTTCGGCCTTCTGTCGCGACGAGTACCCCTCCCCGGAGTCCGCGATGATGTTGCCGTTGTCGTGGACGAGGCGCCACCGGTACTGTCCAATGTCGTCCTCGTAAATCTCGAACGTCGCGTCCGACATACGCGGGCCCACACCACCCGTCCTCAAGGGAATTGTGGCCGACGCCGCGGCGCGCCAATCCCCGCTGTTTTTAACACCGCGGGACGTACGGCAGGCAAGAGCAGCGTCGCGGGCAGACACGCGACGGCGGCTGACGGCTGTAAGACGCCGCGGCGCGCCGCCGCCAGTCCGCGGCTGTTTCAGACACGACTCCCGGACAGCGGGTTTCAGTGCTCACAAACCATGGAAATCGAAATTGCAACAATCGGCGGCTACGAGGAAGTCGGACGGCAGATGACTGCCGTCCGCGCGGGCGACGACATCGTGATTTTCGACATGGGCCTCAACCTCTCCCAGGTCCTGATTCACGACAACGTCGAGACGGAGAAGATGCACAGCCTCGACCTCATCGACATGGGCGCGATTCCGGACGACCGCGTCATGTCCGACCTGGAGGGCGACGTGAAAGCAATCGTGCCGACGCACGGCCACCTCGACCACATCGGCGCGCTGTCGAAGCTCGCCCACCGGTACGACGCGCCCATCGTCGCCAGCCCGTTCACGCTCGAACTCGTGAAGGGCCAAATCGAGGGCGAACAGAAGTTCGGCGTGGACAACGACCTCGTCGAGATGGAGGCCGGCGAGACGATGCAGATTGGCGAGCGCTGCGAGCTCGAGTTCGTGCACGTCACGCACTCCATCATCGACGCCATCAACCCAGTCCTCCACACGCCGGAGGGCGCCGTCGTCTACGGCCTGGACAAGCGCGTCGACCACGACCCCGTCCTTGAAGACCCAATCGACATGAAGCGGTTCCGCGAAA
>JBDGQF010000336.1:0-11232 GCA_042219255.1 Halobacterium sp.
GCCGGCTCGAACAGCACGACTTTCGATTCCTCGTGGGCGACCGGCCGGTGTTCGACGCCGGCGGGCGCGACGGTGAGGTCGCCGGGGCCGAGGTGGACGGCGTCCTCGCGGCCGTCCTCGCGGTACTCGATGGTGAGGTCGCCGTCGACGACGTAGAACAGTTCGTCGGCGTCCTCGTGGGCGTGCCAGACGAACTCGCCGTCGAGGCGCGCGACCTTCACGTGCTGGCCGTTCAGTTCTGCGAGCAGGCGTGGCTCCCAGGTCTCCTCGAACGAGTCGAACGCGGCGTCGAGCGAGCGCGCTTCCATGCCCACGTCTGCGTGCCGGAACCCGAAAAGCGAGTCGGCGCCGGCAGCGCGGACGCGGCGCGCGCGGTAGCGGCAGGTCGCTCCGACCGCGAAACGACTTTGGTGGTGTTCGCGAAACCCCAGGTAGTGACCTACGAGGCAGTCGTCTTCGACAACGACGGCGTGCTCACGCACCCCACGCCGCTGGAAGTGCTGCGGGAAGCCACCGTGGAGGGGTTCCGTTCGGTCGGCGTCGACGACCCAGACCCCGAGCACGTCGACCGGATGACGATGCACGTGACGCCGGACGACCTCCAGACCGTCAGCGAGACGTACGGCGTCGACCCGGACGCGCTCTGGCGCCAGCGCGACCTCTGGTTCTCGAAGAAGCAGGTCGCGGACATGCTCGACGGCCGGAAGCCGCTGTACGAGGACTACGATGCCGTGCGCGGCCTGGACGTCCCGCGGGGCATCGTCTCCACGAACCAGCACCGCACCATCGAGGAGATACTGGACTACCACGGCATCCGCGGGGACTTCCGCGCGTACTACGGCCGCGAGATGGAGCCGGCGAGCCTCCACAAGAAGAAGCCCGAGCCGCACTACCTGGAGCGCGCGCTCGCCGACCTGGACGCCGACCCCGAGCGCACGCTGTTCGTCGGGGACAGCCAGAGCGACGTCGAGGCGGCGGCGAACGCGGGCACCGACTCGGCGTTCCTGTGGCGCGACCACCGCGCGGACTACGACCTGACCGCCGACCCAGACCACGAACTCGACACGCTGCACGACCTCCACGACATCGCGTAGCCCTGCGTGGCATTCACTCACGGACGGCGGCGAGGTAGCAATCCGTTTACCCCGTGACCGCCTGGTTCCGCTAATGAGTTACCGTATCGGGCTCGTGGGCAAGCCCTCCGTGGGCAAGTCCACGTTCTTCAACGCGGCGACGATGAACGACGTGCCGGAGGGCGCGTACCCGTTCACGACCATCGACCCCTCCGTCGGCGAGGCGTACGTACGCGTCGACTGCGCGGCGCCGGAGTTCGGCGAGGCGTGCACGCCGTCGACCGGCTACTGCGAGGACGGCACGCGGTTCGTGCCGACGAAACTCGTGGACGTCGCGGGCCTGATTCCGGGCGCCCACGAGGGCAAGGGCCTCGGCAACCAGTTCCTCACCGACCTGAACGAGGCGGACGTGCTCGTGCACGTCGTGGACTTCTCCGGCGAGACGGACATGGAGGGCGAACCCACCGAGGGCCACGACCCCCGCGAGGACGTCGACTTCCTCGAGGACGAACTCGACCAGTGGTACCTCGACGTCCTCGAGAAGGGCATCGAGCGCTACGAGAGCCAGCACATGGTCGAGGCGAGCATCGAGGAGGAGCTCGCCGAGCAGATGAGCGCGTTCCGCACGAGCGACGAGGAAATCAAGCAAGTGATTCTGGCGCTCGACCTGGAACTCGACCCGGACGCGTGGGACGCAGACGACCGCCTGGAACTCGCGCGCGAAATCCGCAAGCGCACGAAGCCGATGGTCGTCGCGGCGAACAAGATGGACACGCCGGAAGCGCAGGCGAACTGGGACGACATCACGGACGACCCCGAGTACGACCACCTGACGTTCGTGCCGGTGAGCGCGCACGCCGAGAAGGCGCTCAAGCAGGCGAAAGAGCAGGGCGTCGTCGACTACCGGCCGGGCGACGACGACTTCGAGATTACGGGCGACATTGGCGACGACCAGCGGGCGGGCCTCGAACAGATTCGCGAGTTCGTCTCCGAGTTCGGCGGCACGGGCGTCCAGCAGGCCCTGGAGGCCGCGCTGTTCGACGAACTCGGCGTCGTCCCCGTGTTCCCTGGCTCCGCGAACGGCCTCGGGACGACCGACGGCCGCGTGCTGCCGGACGTATTCTTGCTGCCGGAGGGCGCGACGGCCGAGGAGTTCGCGTACCACGTCCACAGCGACGTCGGCGACGGCTTCCTGCACGCGAAGGACTGCCGCGTGGACCGCCAGATTAGCGCCGACCACGAACTCGACCCGCGCGACGTCGTCGAAATCGTCACGACGAACTGACCGCGCTCCGGTCGCGGGCCGGCCGCGCGGAGTCGGCGCCCCCAAGAACTATTCTGCCGCCGGGCGGCCGTCCGGACGATGGCGTCGCCGACAGCGTCGTTCGTCGTGCCGACCCTGAACGAGGCCGACTACCTCCCCGCGGCGCTCGCGAGCATCGACGCCGTGGACGCGTCCGTCGACTACGAGGTGGTGGTCGCCGACGGCAACAGCACGGACGGCACTCGCGGCGTCGCGCGAGCGCACGGCGCCCGCGTCGTCACGTGCAGCGAGAACGGCATCGCCGTCGGCCGGAACGAGGGCGCGGCCGCCGCGGACGGCGACTACCTCGCGTTCGTGGACGCGGACACCACCGTCCGCGAGGACTACCTCGACGAGATGCTGTCGTTCGTGGACGCCAACGGCCTCGCGGCGGCGTCCTCGCACTGTCGCGTCACCGAGAGCTACCGCGGGAAGGCGATGCAGGTGGTCGTGAACCGCGTGTTCCCGCACCTGCGGCGGCCCGTGCTCCCAGGGTTCAACACGTTCGTGCGGCGGTCGGCGTTCGACGCAGTGGGCGGCTACCCGGAGGTCGGCAACGAGGACACGGCGTTCAGTCGCCGACTCGGCCGCGACTTCGACACGGCGTACTGCGGAGACGTGCTCGTGGAGACGTCGGGCCGCCGGTTCGCCGACCAGGGACTGACGGGCGCGCTCGCGCACTACGTCTCCCTGGACGTCCAGCGAGTGCGCGCGACGGCGTAGCGGCGGACCGACGCGTTCAGGGCGCTGGCGGGCGTCGGGTCGACCATGTCTGCGTGGCTGGTGTTGCTGATAGCGGGCGCGTTCGAGGCGCTGTGGGCAATCGGACTGGCGTACACGGACGGCTTCACCGAGTTCCGGGCGTCGGTCGCGACGCTGGCGGCGATGGCCGTCTCCGTCTACCTGCTGTCCCGGGCCGTCCAGTCGATTCCCGTCGGCACCGCGTACGCCGTCTGGACTGGCATCGGCGCTGTGTCAACGGCGATTCTCGGCGTCTACCTGTTCGACGAACCGGTCTCCGCGCTGCGCGCCGCCTGCATCCTCCTCATCGTCGTCGGCATCGCGGGCCTACAGGTGACCAGCACCGGGCACGCCTGACTCCTCGATTAGACGATGACGCCGGACTGGAGCACGGCGATGAGCAGCGTGAGCAGCGGCACGCTCAACAGCGTGGTGACGAGCACGCACGTGGAGACGTACTCGGGGACGGAGACGCCCGCCTCGCGCACGTCGGCGGCGAACTCGGTGACGAGGATGACGGGCGTGACGGCGGCGGGCATCGCAGTTTCGAGGACGAACACGCGCGCCACGGTCGGGTCGGCAAAGCCGACGGCGAGCGCGACGCCGACCCCCACCAGGGGCGCGAGGCCGAGTTTGAGCGCGACGGCGCTCCACGACCGCGACACCGCGGTGCCGGTGTCCGTGCGCTGTAACTGGATGCCGAGCACGAGCAACATCACGGGAATCGACGCGTCACCGACGAGTTTCAGCGCTTCCATGCCGGCGTTGTCCACGGGCGGCACGACGCCGAGCGCGCGGGCGGCGAGCGCCGCGACGACGGCGTACACGAGCGGCAGGCGGAACACGCGCCGGACGCCCGAGAGTCCCGCTTCGCCGCCGCTCCGCGACGCGACGTAGACGCCGACGGTGTAGACGAGCACGGACTGCACGGAGAGGAACACGACCGCGGTCTGGCGGCCGACGTCGCCGAACGCGAAGTCCGAGACGGGGATACCGAGGTTGCCGGTGTTCGAGAAGATGGCGACCAGCACGAGCGCGCTCAGCATCGGCTCCCTGCCGCCCGTCGCCCGGCCGAACCCCTCCGCGACCACCCACATCGCGCCCGTGAACAGGACGATGCCGGCGGCGAGTTTGAGCAGTGTCGACGCGTCCAGGGACGTGACCGCCAGGCTGTGGAAGACGAGCGCTGGCGCGAGGACGTACACGACCGCCGTGTTCAACGGCCGCGGGTCGACGCCCTGCGTCCGCGAGAGCAAGTAGCCGACCGCAGCGATGGCGGCGATTGGGCCGACGGCGCCGAGGAAGATGCCGGCGACGTCCACCATCAGTGCTGCTGGCGGCGTCCGGAGCGGTCGAGCGGCGGTGCGGCGGAGCGGTCGAGAGCTGGCACGGTGTGTGTCCGGTGTCGCTCGGTGGGCGTAACTGCGTTACGAAAGCGTGGCCGAACGCAGTGAGGCCACGTTATGGCGAGCGGGGAGCGCAGCGACCCGCGAGCAGCGTGGCCGAGTCGTGCGAGGCCACGTTACGGTGAGCGGTGAACGGAGTGAGCCGCGAACAGCGTGGTCGACCGGAGGGAGACCACGTTGTGGCGAGCGGTTCGGACAGGACAGACTCCAGAGAGAGGCGTTCAGACGACGAGATGGACGCCGTCCTCGTCTTCGGTGGCGACGAGGGCGTCCGGGAGGCGGGCGCGGTCGGCGTCGGCGTCCCAGTCGAGGGCGTCGAGGGTGTGACTGGGGGCATCCTGGTGGACGGAGACGTACTTGGCGTCGCTGTCGGCGTCGATGACGGTGCCGACGTGGGCGCCGTCGCTGTCGAGGACGTGCGTGCCGGCGGCGGGGTGGACGCGGAGGAGCGTGCGCATCGTTACTCGTCGAAGACGACGTCGCGGACGGTGACGTCCGTCACCCTGGGGGTGCCGTCGGGGCCGCGCGCCCACGAGACGTCGGGGCGGACGTCGTAGGTCTCGTTGCCGGCGTCGAGTTCGAGGGTGGCGGTCTCGCCGGCGGCGAAGCGGCGCGCGACGTCTGCGCGCGCGCCGTCCGCGAACTCGTTCATGTCCTCGGTGCCTTTGCCGGAGCGGACGGCGACGACGTCGACGTCGAGGCCGTCGGGGCCGGTGTGGAGCGCGACGCGCAGGGGGACGCGCTCGCGTTCGCTGTCGCCGAGCACGAGCACGGCGTCCTCGGCGTCCTCGAGGCGGTCGATTTCGTCGTCGAGCGTGCCGCCGGTGTTGGCCCCCGCGCTGGCGCCTGCCGCTGCGCCGGCGAGTCCGGGCACCGACTCCGAGACCGAGGACAGCACCTGGCGAGCGATGCGTTCGCCGAAGTCCGGGTCGAACGGCGAGGGGTCGCCGCGGTCGGCGGCGTCGCGGCCGCGTGCGCCGCGGTCGTCGCCGCGATTGGGCCGTTCGCGGCGGTCGGAGCGCTCGCGGTGGCCGCCGCTGCGCCCCCGCTTGGGTTCGGTGGGCTGACTGGGGGCGCGCGGCGGTTCGGGGCTGTCGCGGAGGCCGCGGCGGAGCGCGTCCTCCCAGGAGAGGTCGAGGGCGTCCTTCCGGCGTTTCAGCCGTTCGAAGACCTCGTCGTCGTCGATGGAGATGCGAATCTGTCTGCTCACAGTCGGGGTGTGCGTCCCCAGCACAATAAATGTGCGTGTCGGCTCACATTGGACTCACATCTAGTGCAAAGATTGATGATGGTCGCTGCGGACTGTCGTCACATGGGCGACACTGTCCGAGACGACCACGTCACAATCACCACAGTCGGAAGGTACGACGAAGTCGACTGCGAGACGTTCGAGGTGGACGGCGCGGGGAAAGTCACCGGCGACCTCTACGCCGCCACCGTCTCAATCGACGGGGCCGTGAAAATCGGGGGAGACGCGAGCGGGAGCGAGTTCGACGCCGACGGGTCGCTGAAAGTCGGCGGAAACCTCGACGGACACGAGGTGACCGTCGACGGCGCGGCAAAAGTCGGGGGCAGCGTCGTCGCCGCCGACGCCGAGTTCGACGGCTCCGTGAAGGTCGACGGACTCACGGACGTGACCGACTTCGCGCTCGACGGCTCGGGGAAGTTCGGAGACATCAACGCCGACACCTTCAGGGCAGACGGCTCGCTGACGGCCGGCGAGGTGGAGGCGCGGTCGTTCGAACTGTCCGTGACCAGCGAATCGCGTGCCAGGGCGGTGCGGGCCACCGGCATCTCGGTCAATCAGGCGGCCGGCGGGTCGCTCGGTCAGAAGCTCCTGGGGCGCGGCGACCCGGTCTTCGAGGTCGAGACCATTGAGGGCGAAACGATCGAACTGGACGCGACCGACGCCGAGACCGTCGTCGGCGACGAAGTGGTGCTCGGCGACGGCGTGGCCGTCGACGTCGTGTACAGCGACGACGTGGACGCCCACCCTGGCGCGGACGTCGGGGACGTACGGCCGCGCGACGAGTACTGAGTCGCGTCGACCGCCAGAATAGTAGTGTCAGTCGTCGATTGCGTGCGCGCCAGCCGCCAGCCGAGTCGCTTCAGTCCTCCCGGCTGTCGCCGGCGTCCGCGTCGTCGGCAGCGGCCTCGGCGGCGTCTTCGAGTGCCGCGGCGAGGCGGTCTGCCGCCGGGCCGTCCGCGTCCAGGTCGGCGAACGCCTCGCGTGCGTCCGCGACGGCGTCCCCGACGGATTCGAGGCGGCGCTTGCGCTGGACTTCCTCGGTGACGTTCTCCGCGACGACCAGCACCGCGGGCTTCTCGGACTCCGGCAGGTCGAAGGGAATCTTCGTGACGTGTTCGACGCGCTCGGTGCCGTCCGGCCCGACGACCCGCTGTTCGGGGATGTGCATCGGTTCGCCGGACTCCAGGACGTCCCTGTCCTCCGCGCGGAACCGTTCGGCGAGTTCCTCGCGCACGAACTCGGACTCGAACCGCCCCTCCAGGTCTTCCGGTCGACAGTCGTAGTGGTCGGCGCCCGCCTCGTTCACCAGGAGGTAGCGGCCGTCGACGTTCTTCACGAGGACGCACTGCGGCAGGAGGTCGAGGACGCGCCGGAGGCGGCCGCGACTGCGTTCGGCGACGTCGCGGGCGCGGCGGCGCGAGGCGGCGTTCCGGACGGTGTTCGCGAGGACGGTGAACTGGTCGCTGCCCGACCCCTTCCGGAGGTAGTCCGTGACGCCGGCGCTGATGGCGCGCGCCGCGATCTCCTCGTTGCCGCGCCCCGTGAACAGCACGAACGGGATGTCGGCGTCCCGTTCGCGGACGCGCTCCAGGACGTCCAGGCCGTCCAGCCCGGGCATGTCGTAGTCGCTGACGACGCAGTCCACGTTGTCGATGCGCTCGATGGCGGCCTCCGGGTCGGTCTCCGTCTGCACGCGCAGCGGCGGGCCGCCGTCGTCGTCCTCGAGGAACCGCACCGCGAGGTCGGCGAACGCCGGGTCGTCTTCGACGTGGAGTACCGTGATTTCGCTGGCCGCGAACCCCGGCCAGTCGGCCCGCGAGCGGCGGTCAGGCGCCGGTACCATGGTCTGGTGTGGACGCGAGGCACGGAAATGACTTCCGCATAATATGAATATTCCGAGCGTTCCCCGGGCGTGCGTCGCGTGCTACCACGCCTTCCCGTTCATTTATGAGTGGTGAAACCCTAGAATAGGTGTGACTGAAGACTCTGGGCGTCGCAACCTGCGAATGCCCAACGATGACGAGCTTTTCGCCGTAGTGACCGAACACAACGGCGGGAACCACGTTCGCGTGCAGTGCGAAGACGGCGAGAACCGGATGGGCCGCATCCCCGGCCGCATGAAGTACCGCACCTGGATTAACGAGGGCGACGTCGTCCTCGTGGAACCCTGGGACTGGCAGGACGAGAAGGCGAACATCGAGTGGCGCTACGACGAGCAGGACGCCGACCAGCTGCGCGAAGAAGGCCACATCAACTGACGCCCCCGCGGCAGCGTGACTGACTGACGGTCTTATTCCTGTCTTCTCTTTGAAACCGTAGCGGAGCGGCCGGACTGTGTAGCGCGGCGGCGTACCGGAGCGGCCGGACTGTGTCCGTGGTCGCGGCCAGGAACGGCCGGAGAACAGTCCAGCAGTGCGGCGAGTGCGCCGATTCGAGTTCTCACTCGTTGTCGACGAGTGACACCGTCAGCACGGGGACGTCCGCGGAGACGACGACTTCCCGGGAGACGCTGCCGAGCATCGACTCCTCGAAGTCGCCGCGGCGCGTCCCCATCGCGACGAGGTCGGCGTCGGCGTCGTCCACGTACCCGAGAATCTCCTCGCCTGGGTCGCCGCGGCGGAGTTCCGTCTCGACGTCGACGCCGGCGTCGGCGAACTCGTCGGCGGCGTCGGCGAGGGCTTCGCGGCCCTCGGCTTTCAGTTGCGCGAGCGCTTCGGTCTGCATCTCGTCGTCCAGCGTGAGGAACGCGCGGTCGTCGACGACGTAGAGGACGTAGACGGTGGCGTCGCGGCGCGAAGCGATGTCGGCAGCGTGCTCGTAGACGGTCGCCATCGAGTCGCTGCCGTCCGTCGGCACCAGAATCCGGTCGTACATGTCCGGGCCTTCGAGCGACCCGGTAATAGGCGGCCGGGTTTTCGCGCGACTGACCGGTACTCGGTGCCGCGTGGACGGCAAGTGCCGCGCCCCAGTCGCCGGTCGCTACCGGACTAGTTCGAAGTCCGCGACGGAGCGCTCGCCGTCGCGGTGCTGTTCGAGGTAGTACGTGACGCCCGGCTGGTGGGCGGCGCCGACGACGAGGTGGACGTCGCGCGCCCGCTCGGTGTGGTAGACCGCGTAGTCCGCGAGGCGCTCGTTGCGGCCGTGCGTGAGCAGTTCCAGTTCCGGGTCGTGGCGGCGCAGCCACTCGCGTTCGACCGGCTGCGGGAGGAACGCGCGGCCGTAGTACGCCTGGAGGGCGTCGAGTTTCGAGGGGTCGCGGGCGGCCTCGCGGGACAACTGGAACGAGGCGAAGTCCGTCGCCGTGGAGACGTCCTCGTGGCTTGTGAGGAAGTCCGTGGCGACGTCGCCGAGCGCGGCCTCGAAGTGCTCGCCGTAGAACTCGCCGCCGGCGTCGATGAGGCCGAACGCGGCGTCCCGGAACCGCGCCGCGAGCGCGTTCACGTCCTCGACGACGCCGTCGAAGGCGTCCGGGAGGTCGACGTACGACTCGCAGTCCGCGTCCGCGCACTGGTCGGTCGCCCACGCGTAGTCGTCCATCTCGTTGACGCGGTGGAACGACGAGAAGTACATCGGGCGGATTCCCTGCTCGGTGTAGACGGCGGCGCCGTCGTCCAGCAGGCGAGAGACGTGGCGCTGGAGGAACTCGCGTTCGGCGTCGGTGTCGGCGTGCGTGACGCCGTGCACCCAGAAGTCGTTGCCGTCGACCGCGACGCGCGACCCCGGCAGGCCGCCCGCGGCGTCCGGCCCGGTCTGGGCGCGCTCGGTGAGGTCGCGGTAGTCGCGTTTCGCCGCGAAGTACGCGTCGTGCTCGGAGTCGGTGTCGGTGACGGCGACCAGGTCGGCCAGCGACGCCGCTGAGCGGTACGCCCGCAGGCGGGCGCGCTCGGCGCTCGTAAGGTCGCGGTCGGCGTCGGAGGGCATCGCTCAGTCTTCGGTCGCGACGTTCATAAGTTGCGTCGTCGCGGCCCGAGGCGCCCGTTCACGGCGGAATACGCGGCGAGTTCGACCGACGGCGCGGGTGCCGACTGGAGACGACTGGCGGACTCGCTGGTGTGGCATCGCGGGACGGCGTCGGCTGGCCAGACCTGGACTGGGCCGCCCTGTCGGTCGCCCCGGGGTGTGGGTTCGGTCGTTCCGGAGACGGCCCGCGCGTGGGGGTATCGGCCATCCGATTTTTTGCCGGGACGGGCGAACTGCCGGTGATGACGACACACCACGTGCCGAAGGGGGTGAGCCTCGACACCCTCAAAGAGATTGTCGCGGGGTGGGACGCGGTCGGCGCGGCCGCGGAACCGGCGTACACGACGGACGTCGCGGACGCGACGGGCATCTCGGACGCCGTCGGGCGCCAGACGCGGTTCCTCGAAGAACTCGGCGTGCTGGAGGCCGAGGGCCAGCAGCACAGGCTGACGAACGGAGGGCAGGCGCTGGCGGGCGCGCTCGCCGTGGACGACGACGAGCGGGCGGCGAAGCGGGCTCGGGAACTGCTCGAAGACTGGCTGGTGACAGAGGAAGTCCGCGGCGTCGTGCGCGGGAACCCGAGTACGGAGGACGAACTCGTGCCGCTGGTCGCCGCGGTGACCGGCCAAGACCCCTCGGACGGCCGCGTGCGCAGCGGCATCACGACGCTGCTCGACCTCTACGACTGGGCGGGCCTGCTCGACCAGGACGAGGACGGCCGGTACCGGCTCCCGGAGGGCGAGCGCGTCCCGGCAGAAGGCGAAGCACCCGAGGAAGCGACCGAGGAGACCGGCGGAGCGACCGCGGTGGACGCCGAGCGCGCCATCGAGGACGTGGCCGCGGAGGCCGAGGACGCCGTCGCGGACGTGAAGACCGTCGAGGCGGCCGCCGAGGAGGCAGCGAGCGCGGCGGCGGAAGCGGCCGAGCGCGCGGACGCAGCGGCCGACCAGGCCGAGGAGGCCGAGGAGACTGCTGCTGCGGCCGCGGAGGGCGCAGCGACCGCCGTCGAACGCGTGGAGGACGCCGAGGCAGTGACCGAGGACGTCGCGGAGACGGTCGAAGCAATCGAGGACGTCGCCGGCGACATCGCCGCGGAGGCCGCCGAGGAAGCGGCCGAGGAGGCCGCTACCGACGCGGCAGACGAACTCGCGGAAGCGACGGCAGACGAACTGGCCGAGGAAGCGGCAGGCGAACTCGCGGAGGAAGCAGCAGACGAACTCGCGGAAGCGGTGACGGAGCACGTCGCGACCGAAGCGGCCGACCGAATCGCGGCGGCGGCGACCGACGAACTCGCCTCCGAGGTGGTGGACGCGCTCCCCGCAGAAGCCGTCGAAGCGCCCGCGGAGGGGGAGGAAGCGGTCGAGGAAGTCGCGGGGGAAGCCGCTGAGGAAGCAGGAGCGGGCGCAGGCGAAGCAGCGGGTGGTGCTGCGGAGGAAGCGGAGGGTGCCGAGGAGACCCTGGGCGAACTCGAATCGGCCGTCGAGGAAGTGGAGCGCGAGG
>JBDGQF010000235.1:0-11166 GCA_042219255.1 Halobacterium sp.
AACGGGTGGAACGGGCGGTCGAGGCGTGGTTGGAAGCCGAGTTCGTTGGGGACGGTCCTGGCGCGGTCGCCGAAGTAGGGTTGGTCGACGAAGAGGGGTTGGGCGTGGGGGACGAGGACGCGGACGGCTTCGAAGCCGGCGGATTGGAGGTCGCGGGTGGTGAGGCGGGCGGCGTAGGCGTCGAGGTCGGCGGCGGAGAGGGCGTCGAGGACGGCGTCGAGTTCGTCGGTGCCAGTGGGTGGGTCGTCGGGGCCGACGTCGGCGACGGGGATGGTGGTGTCCGGGTCGACGAAGCCGCGGACGTCGCGCGGGAAGTCGGCGTATTTGCCGATGGCGCCGTCTTCGTCGCTGGCCTGTTCGGGGCCCATTGCGCGGAGTTCCATCCAGTTCTGGAGGGCTTCGCAGAGCGCGCCGCGGGCGGCCGCGGCGGCGTCGAGGTCGGCTGCTGAGCCGACGGCGAACCGCGGCCAGTCGTCGCGGTGGACGGCGACGGCGACCACGGGGACGTCGACGTCCTGCGTGCAGAGGAGGGCGGTGACGTCGAGGGCTTCGGCGCTGGCGCGTTTCTCCAGTTCGGCGAACCCTGGGTCGTCGACGGTGAGGCCGAGCGGGTCGAACGTGGAGTACCAGGACAGCATCGTGGCGTCGCGCTCGATGGTCTCGTAGAGGCCCGAGAGGAGCGCGCCGGTGCCGGAGTTCCCGAGGCCGAGGCCCGTGGTAATCGAGGGGCCGGTGCTGTCCTCCGGTGGCGGGAAGACGACGCGGTCGGCCGGGAGCAGGGCGTCGTCGCCCGATGCGAGGTGTTCGCCGCGCACCCAGTCGTGATTTCCAGAGGGCGAGTCCGCGTCGTCCGGCCGGACGAACTCCGCGGGCGGGACGGCGTCCTCGTGGTCGACTGGCGCCGTCACGAAGTCCTCGGTGCGGTAGACGCCGGCGGCGTACCGCTCGAACCCCTCGCCGACGGCCTTCATGTACGCCTCGTTCCAGTCGGCGGCGACGCCGGCGGACTGGCTGGCGGCCTCGGCGTCGCTGAACGGCGACGTGTCGCTGACCATCGCGAGGTAGTACGGCGCGGGGAACGACTCGCGCTCGCCCACGGCGGTCAGGAGGCCGAGGCGTTCGTCCACGAGGGGTTCGGCGGCGGCGACCGCGTCGTCCAGCGAGCGGTCGTCGCTGCCGCGCGCGAGGTCGGCGTCCGGCGTCTCGGTCGCGCACTCGCAGTGCGGGACTGGCGCGACCCGGGGTTCGGCGTGCGGGAGTTCGAGGACGGTGCCTGGCGCGGCGTCCCCGCGGAGCGCGTCCGCTGCGAGGCGGCCGGCGTGCGCGCCGGCGAGACGGACGGCGGCGCGGTCGGCGCTCGGTGACTCCGCCGGTTCCTGGCCCGTCGCGGCGACGCGCGCCGCTAAACACTCGAAACACGGCCCCCCTGGTGCGAGCAGCGACACGCCCGCGTCCACGCCGTCGAGCGCGCGGCCGCCGAGGCCGCCGACTTCCACGGTCACGAGCGGCGTGTCGCCGTCGCGCGCGTGCCCGTTCGCCGCCCGGAACCCGCCGCTGCCCGCGACGCCGACGACGACGGCGAACTCCGCGTCCGCGACGCCGCCCACGGCTGTCGATTCCACGTTGACGTCCAGGTCGCCGAGCGCGGCGCGCACGGCGTCGACTGCCGGGCCGTCGCCGACGACGGCGACGGTCACCGTGACTCCTCCAGTAGCATGGCTACTGGGTGGCGCGAGAACGGGAAAACAGTACGGGATTCGCGCGGGGACGCGGGGCGGGCCGCGCTACGAGAGGACGGACTGTGCGACGTTCGCCAGCTCGGACGGCGGCGCGTCCGCGAGGCGGTCGTCCGCGAGTTTCAGGCGGAGTCGCGGCCGGCCGACGTCGATGGGGACTTTCTCCGTGTCGATGAGGCCGAGGTCTTCGAGTTTCGTCTTCGTGCGGGAGAACGTCGCCTTCGACGCGATGCCGACGTCCTCGCCCCACTTGCTGATGTCGTAGAGGAGCACGCGGTTGCGCGCCGCCACGAGGAGGCTGATGGTGACCTCGTCGAGGCCCTCGCCGTCGCCGCGCGCGGTCTCCAGGGACTCGAGGACGTCCTCGAAGTCCGCTTCGACGTCCGCGCTGATGTCGGCGTCGAGGGTCTGGCGGACGCGGTCGATGGCGGGCGTGCGGAGGTTGAACTCGTCGGCCGCTTCCCAGTCGCCGGTGACGGCGTCGTAGGCGGTCTCCGTGAACTCGGCGTCGTCGGTCGCGAGGCCGCCGACGAGGCCGCCAGCGGCGACGAGCGCGACGGTCTGTTCGTCGGTGACGAGCATCGAACTGCGGCCGGAGTCCTCGACGACGCGGAGTTCCAGGTCGCCGGACTCAACGAGGTTCGCGGCGCTGGACGCGACGATGAAGTCGTCCATCACGTCCTTGAGCGTGCGCTCGTCGCCGAGCAGGCGGATGGACGGCAGGTCGCCGTCGTAGGCGTTCGCGACGTCGACGAGTTCTTCGACCGTTTCGGCGGCGGGATTGACGACGAAGAGGTCGCCCGGCTCCGTCTCGAGGACGTTCCGGACGACGTCTCCGACCCGCGTCCCCAGTAGATTCTGTGACATCTCTGCGTCCGAATAGGTGTACGACGTACTTAATTTTACCGGATGCGGCGACAGGAAAACGACAGTAGCCCGGTTCTCGCGGCCGCTATCGGCTTTATTTCGCCGTCGAGACGTCGGCGCGGAGGAGGGTGGCCGCCTCGTCCGCCCAGTAGAACTCGCCGTCCACGATGACCGGGTGGTCGGCTTCGTCGAACACGCCCGCGAGGTCGGCGGGAGGCATCGTGAACTCGGTCGGGTTGCCGCACAACTGGGGGGCGCCGGCGCCGTCGACGTCCACGTCGTACCACGACCCGTGCGCGTCCGCGGCCAGGTGCTCGTACGACACCTCGCAGGCGTCCTCGCCGCGCTCGACGTGCGCGACGCGGACCGCGTCGCGGTCCGTCTGCGAGAGCGTCTGCATGCCGTCGCCGACGACGGCGTAGTCCTTCCCCATTCGGATGCGGCGGCGCGCGAGGCGCAGCGCCGTCTCGATGGGGAAGCCGTGCACGAGCAGGCGCGCGAACGCCGTGCCGACCTTCGCCGCCTGTTCGTCGAGGACTTTCCGGAGCGTCACCGCGCCCGCGACGCTGCCGCGTTTGACGAGGTCGAGGCCCTCGTAGTAGGAGCCACACGCGTTCAGGAAGAACGTCTCCACGTTCGTCTCGTCGAGGTCGGCGACGGCGAGGTTGCCGTCCGCGCACCGCAGGCCCTCCACCTCGCAGTGCCCGATGTAGTGGACGAACTCGTAGTGGGACGCGAACACGTCCCTGAGTCCGGCGCGCGTCAGGTTCTCGAAGAAGGAGACGTCCATCGGCAGCGACTCCTCGTGCTCGCCGTAGATGTCCGCGACGGCCTCGTGTTCGCCGCTCATGCTGCGGTCGTTCAGGACGACGGCGACGGAGAGGTCGGACGCGCCGTCCCGGACGTAGTCGAGGTGGTTGCGGTACGCGGCCGGATGGCTCTTGAACACGTCGATGGGGGTGCCGTCCGCGAGCCACCCCTGCCAGCGGCCGTCGCGGAGTTTCGGTTTCAGCATCTCCACGGTGGCGACGGGGCCGGGCGGCCCGCGGTAGAAGTCGTCCAGCGACCGCTCCATCAACTCCTGGCTCTCCAGGGTCGCGGTCTCCGGGGGGTAGACGAACGCGAGGCGGTCGAGGAGGAACGGGAGCGTGCGGACGTGGTCGAGGTTGGACGCGACGTGCATCGAGAGGTGCCACTCCGGCAGGTCGTCGGCGACGCGCTCGAACGGCGCGTCGAGGTAGGTCGCGAGGCGGTCTGCGGGCGTCGCGTCGTACACTGCGGCCGGGTCGATGCCGAGTTCGTCGAGGGCGTCGCGGCCGTCGAGCGCCGCGCCGTCGGGCGCGGGCGCGTTGCTGACACCTGGCGGGGCGCCCGCGCGGACGAGGCAGTCGAGCCAGAACGCGCGCGCCAGCGTCGCCGGCCCGTCCACCGCGAGCGCATCGAACGTCTCATGCACCCCGCTCTCCGGCGCGCGGAGACGCGGCGTCACGTCGCCGTCGACGGTGACGTCCGCGCCGAGATAGTACGCGAGTGGCGCGGCGACGAACAGCGCGCGCAGCGACCGCGGCAGCACGAGTTCGATGCCGGTGTCCGGCGTCGCTGCCGCGACGGACTCCGGGACGTCGACGGCGTCGCCGAACGAGAACGCGGGCGGGTGGCAGCGGTAGGCGGCCGCCGACCGGTCCGGTGACGTGGTGCGGTGGGCGGCCGCCGCGTGCGTTATCGCGGTCGCGACGCCGTCCAGCGTCTTCGGGATGGTGATTGTGTCGGCGGGCGCGTGCGTGCCGCTCGTGAAGCCGACGCCGACCGACGTCGCGTCCCTGAAGACCACGTGCAGACGGTCGTCACGTTCGAGGACTGCGGGGCCGGCGAACGCGACTGTGACGTCGATGGCGGCGTCGGCCTCGACGACGTACTCGCCGGCGTCGAGGCGGCGCTGTTCGCCGGCGGCGAGGCTGACCGTGGAGCGGGCGCCGGGCGTCGTGACAGTCACGCCGTCCGCGGGGACGGAGAGGCGGACAGCGACGCCCGTCAGTTCGGCGTCCGTGGGGCGCGGGACGCCGCGTTGCCGTGCGGCCGGCCGCCAGTCGGGCGCGCGCACCTCGACGTGGTTGTCGGCTGCGTCGGTCGCTGCGACCCCACTGCCGGTTTCCTCCCACTGAATCACGCACCCCTAAAGTACTGCCAGCAGGCATATATTTCTATCGTAACATCACGCTGAATTTAGGGCGGAAGAATCCGTCCTCGGTAGACTTATGGCCCGCGCAGAAGCCCGTTGAAACATGAGTTACGAGGACGTCCGGGAGGTCGACCCCGCTGTCGCAGACGCGCTGGTCGGCGAGCGCCACCGCCAGAACGACACGCTCGCGATGATTGCCAGCGAGAACCACGTCAGCGAGGCCGTCCTGGAGGCGCAGGGCAGCGAACTGACGAACAAGTACGCGGAGGGCTACCCCGAGAAGCGCTACTACGGCGGCTGCGAGTTCGCGGACGAAGTGGAGTCGCTCGCCATCGAGCGCGCGAAAGACCTGTTCGGCGCCGACCACGTGAACGTCCAGCCGCACAGCGGGTCGTCGGCGAACATGGGCGTCTACTTCGCCGTGCTGGAGCCCGGCGACAAGATTCTCTCCCTGGACTTGACTCACGGCGGCCACCTGAGCCACGGCCACCAGGCGAACTTCGCGGGCCAGCTGTACGACGTCGAGCACTACGAGGTCGACCCGGAGACGGGACGCCTCGACTACGACTCGCTGTTCGAGAAGGCCGAGGAGTTCCAGCCGGACATGATTGTCTCGGGGTTCTCGGCGTACCCGCGGGAGGTCGAGTGGCACGAGATTCAGGAGGCCGCGGACGCCGTGGGCGCGTACCACATGGCGGACATCGCGCACATCACGGGCCTGGTCGCGGCGGGCGAACACCCGTCGCCGGTCGGCGTCGCGGACTTCGTCACGGGCAGCACGCACAAGACGATTCGCGCGGGCCGCGGCGGCATCATCATGTGCGACGAGGAGTACGCGGGCGACGTCGACTCCGCGGTGTTCCCGGGCGCGCAGGGCGGCCCCCTCATGCACAACATCGCGGGGAAGGCCGTCGGGTTCAAGGAGGCGCTCGACCCGGCGTTCGACCAGTACGCCGCGCAGGTCGTCCGGAACGCCGAAGTCCTGGGGGAGACGCTCCAGGAGCACGGGTTCTCGCTGGTCTCCGGCGGCACGGACACCCACCTCGTGCTCGTCGACCTCCGCGAGTCCCATCCCGACGTCTCCGGCGGCGACGCCGAGGACGCGCTCGAAGAGGTCGGCATCGTCCTGAACGCGAACACGGTGCCGGACGAGACGCGGTCGGCGTTCGACCCGTCGGGCATCCGCGCCGGCACGCCCGCGCTGACGACGCGCGGGTTCGACGGCGACGCGATGAAGACGGTCGGTGACTGCATCGCGAAGGTCATCGACAACATCGGCGACCCCGAGGTGTACGCGGAGGTCGCGGCGACCGTCGAAGACCTCTGCCACGAGCACCCGCTGTACGAGTAGCGCGCCAGTCCCACGGACACCATTCGTTTTCTCCAGGCGCCGCCACCGGCCAGCCTCGACGCTCTCGACGGCAAGACACGAACGTGAATAGAAGAACGGAGAAAACGATGATAGTATGCACGAACCGCCATATTGAAGGCGCGCGGTCGCCGACGTACGCGTAATGGCTGACATCATCGACGGGAACGCCGTCGCCGCGGACGTCCGGGACGGCCTCTCGGGCGCCGTCCAGACGCTCAAAGACGCGGGCGTGACGCCCCGCCTCGCGACTGTCCTGATGAACGACACGCAGGCCAGCGAGACGTACGTCTCTATGAAACAGCGGGACTGCGAGGAACTCGGCATCGGCGCCGAGGACGTCCGCATCGACTCGGACGCGCCCGCCGCGGAACTTTTCGACACCGTCGCCGACCTGAACGACCGCGACGACGTCCACGGCATCCTCGTCCAGGACCCGACGCCCGACCACGTCGACGACGAACGCGTGCTATCGGCCGTCGACCCAGCGAAGGACGTCGACGGCTTCCACCCAGAGAACGTCGGCAAACTCGTCGAGGGCAACCCGCGGTTCAAGCCCTGCACGCCCCACGGCGTCCAGAAACTCCTGGAGAGCCAGGGCGTCGACCCCGAGGGCAAGGAAGTCGTCGTGGTCGGCCGGTCGCACATCGTCGGCAAACCGCTCGCGAACCTCCTCGTGCAGAAGGCCGAGGGCGGCAACGCCACGGTCACCGTCTGCCACAGTCGTACTGACGACCTCGCCGCGCACACGCGCCGTGCGGACGTCGTCGTCGCCGCCGCCGGCGTCACCGAACTCATCGACGGGTCGATGCTCTCCGACGGCGCCATCGTCATCGACGTCGGCATCAACCGCGTCGACGCCGACACCGAGAAGGGCTACCGTCTCGTCGGCGACGTCCACTTCGAGTCCGCCGAGGAGAAAGCAAGCGCCATCACGCCAGTCCCGGGCGGCGTCGGCCCGATGACGCGCGCGATGCTGCTCTACAACACCGTGAAGGCCGCCAGCGAACAGTCCGGCGTCGACGTCTCCCTCCCCTGACCCGGCGAGCAGTCCGTTCTGCTAACCGCCTCCACGTGCGTTCGGCGTCCGTCACTATCCTCCGCGTCGCGCTCTACTGGCTCGGAGCAGAACTCTCAGCCGAGGCGTTCGAGCGCGTTGCGCGCGCGCTCGACGCCGGAGTCGTCGCCGCGCAGCGAGTCCGCGATTGCGCGCGCCGCGTCCACGAGGCGTTCGGCGTCCCGCGGGTCGACGTCGCCGTCCAGCGCCTGCACGCGCTTGCCGTGCTCGCGGAGGCGCTCCAGCAGGCCGCGCTCCGGTTCCGGCACCTCGCCGCCGCAGTACGACCGCACGTCCGACCGGTAGTGGTCGACCGCCGCCGCGTACGCGAGCCCGCGGACTGCTCGCAGGGACTCCGGTACGTCCTCCGGGTCTGGTCGGTCGCCGTCCTCCGCACCCCGCAGGAGCAGGAGGACGTAGCGCTCCTCTTCGTCGCCGACGCGGAGCGCGTCTCCCAGGAGTACGCCCGCACGCCGGAGTTCCTGGGCGGCGAGGTACGTGTCGTCCAGGTCGAGCAGGTCGCCCGCGGAGACGAACCCACTGGACTGACAGTAGTCGCGGCACGCGTCCACCGCTGGGTCGAGCGCGCCCCTGAGGTCGCCGTCCGCGGCCGCCCGCTTCGCCGCCGACAGGTCGAGGTCGGCGTTCCCGTCGGTGTGTTGGCTGCGCTCGCCGACGCCGACGCTGCGCACACTCCCACAGTCCGGACACTCGACGCTCCCGGTCTCGAAGTACGACCACCGCGCCCCACAGGATTTGCACTCCCGCTCGCCGCGCACGTCCATACCCAGAACTTGGGCTGCCGCGTGGAAAACCCCCGTGCATCGGCGCCGGCGCGCTCCCTGTGCCACCGAAGCACTCTTTTCGGACGGCCGCGTGCGTTCCGGTCTACGATGCCCTCCGACCGCGCCGCGGCCCGCTTCGACGGCACCGAAGCCCACTACGCGGACGCCAGACCCGGCTACGGCGAGCGCGTCGTCCGACACCTCGTCGACCGGTTCGACGTGGACGCCGAGTCGCGCGTCCTCGACCTCGGGTGCGGCACGGGCCAACTCGCAGTGCCGCTGGCCGCGCACGCGGGCAGCGTCGTCGGCCTCGACCCGAACCCAACGATGCTCGACCACGCCCGCGAGCGGGCCGCCGACGAGGGCCGCGAGAACACGGAGTGGCTGGTCGGCTCTGACAGCGACCTCGCGGGGCTCGCGTCACGGCTCGGGACGCTGCGACTGGTGACCATGGCGCGGTCGTTCCACTGGACAGACCAGGCCGCAACGCTCGACCAGATTCACGGTCTCACCGACAGCGAGGGCGGCGTCGCCATCGTGACCGACGGCGACTGGCTCGTCCGCGGCACGGCCGCCTGGCAGGACGCCGTCTACGACGCCGTCACCGATTACCTCGACGACGTCCCCGAGCGCACCGGCCCCGTGACCTACGACGACCCATGGGACGAACTCGTCGCCAACCACGGCTTCCTGGACGTCCAGACGGAGACGTTCACCCGGGAGCGCGAGTGGACTGTCGACGACGCGCTCAGCTACGTCTTCTCGCTGTCGTACTGCTCGCCGTCGGCGTTCGGCGACGACCGGGACGCGTTCGCCGCGGACGTCCGCGACCGACTCGCCGCGTTCGACCGACCGCTCGTGCAGGACGCCACAGTCACGGTCATCACCGGCCGGAAGTAGCACGCGACGGAGGCGGGCGCCGGTGACGTGTCCGACCACGTACCTATATGGTGTAGATGTCAGTAGTTCCGGACGATGGCCCCCGCAAGCGACAGTGTCCGAGACGCGGCGCGCGAGTTCGCGGTACGGTTCGTCGAGGAGTCGTTCGCCGACGCCGTCGACTTGTTCTCCGAGGACGGCCGCGGAGCAGTCGTCGAGTCCTACCCCGACGGCTTCCAGCGCGGCGAGATGGACGCCGCGGACGCGCTCGAACAGTACTGGTACGGCCTCTACGGACAGTACGGCGACTTCGAGGGCGTCGGTGGAGTGGACGCCGACGGCAGCGAGGTGACCGTGGAACTGTCGTTCGCGGACGGCAGCCACCCGCTCGAACTCTCGTTCGCTGACGGCGACATCGCGGACGTTGCGCTCCCCAGCGAGTACAGTCCGCCGGCGTACGCCGACGAGGACGCGTTCACCGAGCGCGACGTGACAGTCGACGCCGGCGACGTCGAACTCGGCGGCGTGCTCGCAGTCCCGGACGGCGACGGGCCGTTCCCGGGCGTCGTGCTCGTGCACGGCGCCGGCATCCACGACCCGGACGGAACCGCCGGCGAGTCGAAGATTCTCAAGGACTTCGCGTGGGGCCTCGCCAGCCAGGGCGTCGCCACCCTGCGCTACGAGAAGCGCCTGCGCGACCACGACGTCGAAACCGAGGACTACACGCTCGACACCGTGGTGGTCGACGACGCCGTCGCGGCAGTCGACGAACTGGCGGACGCGGACAGCGTGGACGAAGACGGCGTGTTCGTCGCCGGCCACAGCCAGGGCGGCATGGCTGCGCCGCGCGTCGCCGACGAGCACGGCGGCGTCGCGGGCGTCGTGAGCCTCGACGGCGCGGCGGACAACGAACTCGACGAAGACGACCTCTCGGTGCCGTTCATCCGGTACAGCATCGACCCGGAGGGCGACCTCACCGAGGAGCAAGAAGAACAGGTCGAAGCCCAGCGCGAGGAGTTCCGCCGTCTCGCGGCGGGCGAACTCGACCCGGACGAAGAGTTCATGGGGAAGCCAGCGCGGTGGTTCGAGAGCGTCCAGGAGTACCACCCTGCCGGCACCGCCGCCGACCTGGACGCGCCGACGTTCGTCGCGAAGGCCGGCCGCGTCGCCGAGGACGTCCAGCCAGAAATCGCGGAGTTCCACCAGGAACGCCTCGACGAGTGGCAATCTACTGACCTCCCAGAGGGGAGTCGTGTCGAGTTCTACGGGGACGTCGGCCACTACTTCCAGGAGGGCTACGAGCCGACGACGATGGCCCACCTCGCGTTCGCGGACAACGTCGAAGCGTACGTCGTCGACGACGTCGCCGACTGGGTGCGCGAGGTCGCTGACGCCTGACGCCGGCGTCGCGGCCGGTCGAACAGTCCGCGTCTGTCCCACCACCGGACTTATGGGTTCCTCCGCGCTACCTCCTGCTACCATGCCGAGTCAGGACCTGACGACTCCGGCCGCAGAGGATACCAGAAGCCACGGCGACGTGGCTGGTCGAGAAATTCTCCGACTCGCCTGACCTCGCGGCGGAACGACGCGGCGACCGGGTCGCGGTCACCGTCGACGGCGACGAACTGCTCCTCTCCCGGGACGACGCCGACCACCTCCGGGAGTGTCTCGAAGACGCGCTCACCGCGCGCGAGTCCTTCCTGAACACCGAGGGCGTCCACCGCGCCGACGGCTCGTACGTCGTCGAGCGCACCGGCGCGGACTCCACGGGCAACCGGAAGGTGTTCGACTCCTTCGACGCGCTCCGCCGGCTGTTCGACCGGCTCCCCGGGGAGTTCACCGCGGACGACCTGTCCGCGAGCGGGCTGACCGCCGGCCGCCGCCACATGGTGCTGTGGCACTTCGTCGAACACCCCGGGTTCGCGTGCGAACTCGCGTCCCGCCAGCCGCTCACCGCGCGGAAACTCCCAGCAGGGGAGGTGGAACAGTAGGGCGCAGACTGTCGACCGCCGGACTGCACATTGGCCGCTGTGCTGGCGAACGCCGGACTACGTACTGGCCGCTGCGCTGTGTCGCGGTGCCGGCAACCGGAGTGGGCGAGCCGAGGGCTTTTGGCCGGCGACGGCCACGCTTGCGCGTATGACGTTCTCTATCGTCGCACGCGACCCGGAGACGGACGCGGTGGGCGTCGCCGTCCAGTCGAAGTTCGTGGGCGTCGGCGCAGTCGTGCCGTTTGCGAGCGCGGACGCCGGCGCAGTCGCCACGCAGAGTTTCGCGAACGTCGCGTACGGCCC
>JBDGQF010000225.1:0-11122 GCA_042219255.1 Halobacterium sp.
CAGACCCGAACGAGAGACGACACGCCTTTACCCGCGGTCGTCGTACGACGTTCTCGCTATGGAGGAACGGACCCGAGCGTATCTCCGGGGTCGGTTCGGCGACTTCTATCGCCGGTCGGCGGTGACGCTCCCGCCGCGGGCGGACGACCGCGAGTGGGGGTACATTCCGTGGACGTCGGGGCCGGACACGACGATGGTCCGGCACAAGTCCACGCTCGACCTCGGGAACACGTCGGCGTTCCTCGAACGCGAGCGGCCGCGGCACGTCTACTTCTCGGCGGGGTTCTACGAGAACCCTGGCGCGTCGACGATGGAGCAGAAGGGCTGGCTGGGCTCCGACCTGGTGTTCGACCTGGACGCCGACCACTTGCCGAGCGTGACGCTGGGCGAGGACTCGTACGCGGAGATGCTCGCGAAGTGCAAGGACGCGCTCTACCGCTTGCTGGACTTCCTGGAGCGGGACTTCGGGTTCGAGGACTTGACGGTGACGTTCTCCGGCGGCCGCGGCTACCACGTGCACGTGCGGGACGAGGGCGTCCACGACCTGGGGCGCGAGGAGCGCCGCGAGGTGGTGGACTACGTGCGCGGGAACGAACTCGACCTGGAGTCGCTGGTGCGCGAGGAGACGGTGGAGGGTATCGGCCTGAAGAACCCGACGACCAAGCGCGTGCTGCCCGCGGACGGCGGGTGGGGGCGCCGGGTGACCGAGCGCCTCGGCGAGTTCGCGGACGACATCGTGGAGCGCGGCGAGGACGACGCCGTCGAGTACCTCTCGGGGTTCGAAGGCATCGGCGAGAAGTCCGCGCGCGCCATCTACAACGCCGTCTCGAACAACACGGAGGCGGTCAGGCGCGGGAACGTCGACGTGCATCCGGCGTTCCTGAAGGTCGCGCGGATGTACGTCGCCGAGACTGTGGAGGCGGAGAACGCGCCCATCGACGAACCGGTGACGACGGACACGAACCGGCTGATTCGGCTGCCGGGGACGTTGCACGGCGGCAGCGGGTTCCGCGTGCAGCGACTGACCCGCGAGGAACTGGACGACTTCGACCCGCTCGTGGACGCGATTCCGGAGACGTTCGTCGGCCACGACATCACCGTGGACGTCCAGGCGGAGCGCACGCTGGAACTGCGCGGGGAAACGCTTACGGTGCGGCCGGGAGTCGTCTCCGTCCCAGAGTACGCGGGCGTCTTCCTGATGGCCCGCGGCGCCGCTGAGAAGGCCAAACAATGAACCTCGAAGACCTGCGAGCGGCCCAGACGCGCGAGCGCGCGACCGACGGCCTCCAGGAGCTCCGGGACTCCTTCTACAGTGACGTCGCGGAGTACATCTCGGAGTTGAAGGCCCAGCGCGAGACCGCTGCGGCGGCGGCGGACGACCCGTTCGGCGACCCGGAAGTCCAGGAGTTGACGGACAAAATCGAGACCGCCGAGCAGGTCGCGGAAGCCATCTACGAGCGCCGCATGGGGAAACTCGTCAAGCAGGCGAGTCTCGCGGCGGCGGGGATGCCCGACGACGCGAACGGCCTCACCGACGAGGAGCGCACGCTCTACGACGACCTGGTCGACCGCATCGAGGCGAACAAGGCGCACGTCCTCGACGTCATCTCGGGCGAGGCCGACCCGGCGGACGCGGACGCCCAAACGAGCGACACCGGCCCGTCCGCCTCGGGCCGGAGCAGTGACGTGGCCGGTGTAAGCGACGCGGAGTCGTCGCGACCGGCGCAGGACGCCGGCGAGGGCGCCGAGAGCGGGTCTGCGGCGGCCGCGATGGGCGGCGGTCTCGGCGCGGACGACTCGGCGCGGAACGACGCCGACTCGGCGCAGACTGCTGACGACGCGCCGGCACCGGCTGGGCCGCTGGACGACGCGGGCGGCGGTACCACTGGCGCTGGTGGCGCCGACGAAACTCCGGATTCCGGTGTCGTCGAGGCAGACCCGGAGCCGTCGGACGCCATCGCCGCCGACCTCGCGGAAGTCCGCGGCGGCGACGGAGGTGGCGATGGGGCGGACGGCGGCGACGGCCCCGTGGACGGCCGAAACGGGGCGGACGGAGCAGGGGACGACGTGGCGCGGACGACAGTCCGCGTGACCGACGACGTCGGCGAAATCTTCGGGATGGACGAGCGCGAGTACACGCTCGAGGCCGAGGACGTCGTCACGCTCCCCGAGGAGAACGCGAAACCGCTCGTGGAGAAGGGCGCCGCCGAAGAACTCGACGACTGACGTCTTGCTCTCTCTGGAATTAGCTGGTGCGTAGCGACGGCTCCGTGGCCACTCTCTTCCGGATTAGTCCGCGAGGTGGTGGGCGAGGAGGTTGCGTTCGGCGCGCTGGAGGTGTTCGGCGACCGTGGAGTCGTCGACGCCGAGTTCCGCGGCGACGTCGCTCGTGGAGGCCTCCCGTGGCACCTCGTAGTAGCCGGCGTCGAACGCCGTGGTGAGGACTTCGCGCTGGCGGTCGGTGAGGCCGTCCATCGGGTCGTCGGCGCCGTCGTACGCGCCGAGGCGTTCCAGGTCGAGTGAGGCGCCGGCGGCCTCGTACTCGCCGACCGTCCCGCGGATTGCGCGCTGCGGGCCGACCAGGGAGAGCGTCGCGCCGTCCTCGCCGAACTCCGGGTCGCAGGTGCCGACGAGGTCGGCGGCGTGCTCGCTGGCGTCGTCGCCGAACGCGGGCGTCTCGAACGCGACGACGTACTGTTCGGTGTCGCCGGCGGACGGAATGTGCTCGCACTCTTCGACGTACTCGATGTCGGCCAGTCGCTGCTCGTCGAGGGCGGACTCGACCTCGACGCGGACGACGGAACTGGCGCCCCGGCAGACGAGTTCCTCGACGTCCCGGAGGCCGGCGTCCCGCGTCACCGCGAGGAGGTCGTCGATGCCGAGTTCGGCGAGGTCGGCCTCGCCGACGCTGAGGACGGCTTCACGCATCGGTGCCAGAGTAGTTGCACTGCCAACCAGAAAACGTTGTGCCCAGTACACTGGGCACTCGGCGTGCGAGACAGCGAAACAACGCCGCGAGTTGTCGCGAACACGCCGCACCGCGAGTGGTCAGCAAAAAGCCGCGCGTGTTTAGTGCGCCCGTGGGGCGCTTACTGGAACGCGCCGGGGACGCGCGCTTCCTCTTCCTCGGGCGTCGCCGCCTTCTCGAACTCCTCTTCGAGTTCCTCGTACTGCTCGCGGACGTCCTCGTCGACGCTCGGCGAGATGTCCGAGAGCGCTTCCTCGAAGTGCTCGGCGGTGATGCGGACGTTCCCGACGGACTCCGCGGCCTCCTCTGGGTCGACGGAGTTGATGAACTCCCGGGTGGCGTTCATCGTGGCTTCGCGGACGAGCGCCTCGATGTCCGCGCCGACGAAGTTCTCCGTCTCCGCGGCGAGGGAGTCGAGGTCGACGTCGTCCGCCAGCGGCTTGTTGCGCGTGTGGACGTCGAGGATGGCGCGGCGCGCCTCCTCGTCCGGCACGGGCACGTGGATGTGGCGGTCGAGGCGGCCCGGGCGCAGCAGCGCGTTGTCGATGAGGTCTGGGCGGTTCGTCGTCGCGACGACGACGACGTCCTCCAGGCTCTCGATGCCGTCCAGTTCCGTGAGCAGCTGGCTGACGACGCGTTCGCCGACGCCGGAGTCACCCATGCCGCGGCCGCGTTCGCCCGCGATGGAGTCGATTTCGTCGAAGAACACCACCGTCGGTGCGTTCGACCGCGCCTTCTCGAACACCTCGCGGACGCCCTTCTCGGACTCCCCGACGTACTTGTTGAGGAGTTCGGGCCCCTTCACGGAGATGAAGTTCGAGTTCGCCTCGTTCGCGACGGCTTTCGCCATCAGCGTCTTCCCCGTTCCGGGCGGGCCGTACAGGAGCACGCCCTTCGCGGACTCGAGGTCCATGGAGTCGAACACCTCGGGGTAGTCCAGCGGCCACTGGATGGTCTCGCGGAGGCGTTCCTTCGTGTCTTCGAGGCCGCCGACGTCCTCCCACGTGATGTCCGGGACTTCCACGAACACCTCGCGGAGCGCCGAGGGCTCGATGCCCTTCAGCGCGCTCTTGAAGTCCTGTTCGGTGACCGTGATGGACTCCAGGAGTTCCGCGTCGATTTCGTCGGCTTCCAGGTCGATTTCGGGACGGATGCGGCGCAGCGCGTTCATCGCGGCCTCCTTCGCGAGGCTCTCGATGTCCGCGCCAACGAAGCCGTGCGTGGACTCCGCGAACGCGTCCAGGTCGATTTCGTCCGCGAGCGGCATGCCGCGCGTGTGGACCTGGAGGATTTCCTTGCGGCCGTCCTGGTCGGGGACGCCGATTTCGATTTCGCGGTCGAAGCGGCCGCCGCGGCGGAGCGCGGGGTCGATGGCGTCCACGCGGTTCGTCGCCGCGATGACGGTGACGTCGCCGCGCTCTTCGAGGCCGTCCATGAGGCTCAGCAGCTGTGCGACGACGCGGCGCTCGACGTCGCCCTGCGTCTCGCCGCGCTTGGGCGCGATGGAGTCGATTTCGTCGATGAAGACGATGGCGGGCGCGTTCTCCTCGGCCTCGTCGAAGACTTCGCGGAGCTTCTCCTCGCTCTCCCCGTAGTACTTCGACATGATTTCGGGGCCGGAGATGGTCTGGAAGTGCGCGTCGATTTCGTTCGCGACGGCCTTCGCAATCAGGGTCTTCCCGGTCCCGGGCGGGCCGTGCAGGAGCACGCCTTTCGGCGGCTCGATGCCCAGCTGCTGGAACAGCTCGGGGTGGCGCATCGGGAGCTCAATCATCTCCCGGACCTGTTCGAGTTCGCGGTCGAGGCCGCCGATGTCCTCGTAGGCGACGTTCGGCGTGCCGTCGCCGCCCTCGCCGCTGCCCGCGCCGGGCGCGATTTCCTCGGCGGGCTGCTCGGACACCTGAATCTCGGTGTCGTTGCTCACGACGACCGTGCCGTCCGGGTCGGTGTCGGCGATTTTGACGGGAATCTGCTGGCCGGAGACCGTGCTCATCCCACCGAAGCCAAAGGAGATGGGGATGGTCTGCCCGGTGGTGACGGGGCGACCGCTCAGGCGGTCGCGCACCATCGGCGTGATGTCGCCGCGCACGCGGAGGTTCTGCGGCAGCGCGACGGTGACCGCCGTCGCGGGCTTGATGTCAGCGGGTTCGACGCTGACGTTGTCGTCGATGCCGACGTCGGCCTGCTGGCGCAGGCGGCCGTCGATGCGGACGATGCCCTGGCCCTCGTCCTCGGGGTAGCCCGGCCAGACGCGGGCGACGGCGCGGCCCTGGTCGCTCTGGATGACGACGTAGTCGCCGTTCTCGAGTTCGAGTTCCTCCATCGCCGCGCGGTCGATGGCGGCCAACCCGCGACCGGCGTCCTTCTGCTTGAGCGGCTTGACCGTGAGTTTCATTGTTCCACCTCGACAGTGACGACGCCGTTGTTGATAAGCGCTTTCGAGACCGTGCCAGTCGGGACGTCCAGTTCGTGCTGGACGGGCGCGCGCTCGCCGTCGACGACGAGGATGACCGTCTCCCCGACGACGTCGATGGTCACCGCGTCGTCGTCGACGCCGAGGTCTGCGACGAGCAGACTCTCGTCGTCGTAGTCGAACCGACGGACGGGCGCGTCGAGTTCTTCACTGAGGGATTCTGGATTCATTTGACTAACCTGAAGTAATCTATCTACACTTATAAACTTATCGCTCAATTCCGCCGGAAGCGTCGGTGTCCGCGCTACAGGTAGAATTGCGGTTCACAGCGCCGTAGGTGTTTTGGCGGTGGTCGCCCTCGCCGGGAGTATGCAGACGGTCACCCACGACGGCCGCAGTACCGCCTACCGCGTCGACGACCGCGGAGGCGACGGCGACCCAGTGCTCTGCGTGCACGGCAGCGGCGGCACCCACGCGGTCTGGAAGTCACAGCTAGCCCGCCTCGCCGGCGACCGTCCGGTCGCCGCCCTCGACCTCAGCGGCCACGGCCAGAGCGACGACGTCGACACCGAGCCAGGCCCGCTCACCCTGGACGCGTACGTCCGCGACGTCATCGCCGTCGCCGACGAGGTCGGCGCGGACGTCCTCGTCGGGAACAGCCTCGGCGGCGCCGTCGTCCTCCGCCTCCTCCTCGAAACCGAGCGGCACGTCGCGGCCGCCGTGCTCGCCGGCTCCGGCGCGAAACTCACCGTCCTCGACGACCTCCGGGACTGGCTGGCGGGCGAGGACGGCGGCTTCGACCGCGCCGTCGAGTTCCTCCACCGCGACGACATGCTCTTCCACGACCCCGGCGAGCAGGCCGTCGAGTTCTCGAAGCGCGCGATGCGGGACGCCGGCCGCGACGTGGTCGAACGCGACTTCCTCTCCTGCCACCACTTCGACGTCCGCGACCGACTCCCTGCCATCGAGACGCCCGTGTTCGCGCTCACGGGCGAATACGACCGCCTCACGCCGCCGGACTACCACGAGTACGTCGCAGAACACGTGCAAGACGGGGCGTGGACGACCGTCGACGACGCCGCCCACCTCTCGATGCTTGAAGCCCCGGGGGCGTTCAACGCCGCGTTCTCTGAGTTCCTCGAATCACGCGGCCGCTAGTAGAGGTCGTCGACGTCCTCCTCGACGTGGCTGTGCTCTTCTGCGGGGAACTCGCCGGACTCGACGGCGTCGACGTAGTCGCCGACCGCGCGCTCCATCTCGGCCTTCACGTCACCGAACTGCTCGGCGAACGGTGGACTGCGCTCGGAAAGCCCCACCACGTCGTCCACGACGAGCACCTGGCCGTCTGTGTCGGGGCCGGCGCCGATGCCGATGGTCGGAATTTCGAGCGCGTCTGTCACGTCCGCTGCGACGTTCGCCGGGACGTGTTCGAGGACGAGGCTGAACGCGCCCGCGGCCTCGTGGTCGCGAGCGAGTTCGAGGATGCGCTCCGCCGCGTCCTGGTCGGTGCCCTGCCGGTAGAACCCGCCGAGTTGGTTGACGTGCTGGGGCGTCAGGCCGAGGTGTGCCATCACCGGAATCCCGAGGTCTGTGAGGCGGTCGGTGAGGGAAACGGTGTGCGGGCCGCTCTCCAGTTTCACGGCGTCGGCGCCCTCCTCCTTGAGCATCCGCCCGCAGTTCTCGACGGCCTCGTCCTCGTCGGCGCCGTAACTCAGGAACGGCATGTCCGCGACCACGACGGCGTCCTCGGTGGCACGCGTGACCGCTCCCGTCGCGCTCGCAATCTCGTCCACGGTCACGGGCAGCGTCGTCTCGTAGCCGAGTTTCGCGTTCCCCACGCTGTCACCGACCAGAATCAGGTCGGTGCCCGCCTCGTCCACTACGCGCGCGGTCGGCGCGTCGTACGCCGTCAGCATCGTAATCGGCTCCTCGCCCGCCTGCCGGCGGACGCTCCGGACGGTTGTCATGTCCTGGACTCGCCGCCGGCCGGTGATAAACGTGGGCGAATCGAGCGGACAGCGGGGGAGTTAAGCGCACAGCGGCCGACGTCCAGCGTGTGCCGGAGTTACAGGAGGAGACCGACCCCGACGGCGTCGACTACGGGTGGGTGATGCAGACGACGTTCGTCGTCACCATCGTCGTCGGCGCGCCCGTCGTCGCCGCGCTCTCGCTGTTCTACTCGCTGCCGACGTGGGAGGCGCGCGTCTCGTTCGCCGTGCGCGTCGGCGCCATCGTCTGGTTCGTCACCGCCGTCGCGACGTACTGGTACGCGCGCGAACACACCGCCCAGGGCGCCGGCGAGTCCGCCTGACCTACGCCCACCGGAAGTCCGTGCCGGCACGCTCGGCGGTCGTCCGGTCGCTCTCCGAATCGCCGACGAACAGCGCGCGCTCCGGCGCGACGCCGAGCTCGTCCAGCACCCACGTGAGCGAGCGCGGGTCTGGCTTGCGCGCTGGCGGCGTGTCGCGGCCGGCGACCACGCGGAACGAGTCCAACAGGCCGTGGCGCTCCAGCGCCGTCCGGCACGCCGCCTCGCAGTTCAACGAGAGGACGGCGGCGGGGACGTCCAGCGTCGAGAGTTCGTCGGCGCCAGGCAGTCGTTCTGCGCGCGTGGCGCCGTCGCGCTCGTGGCCCGCGATGAGTTCGTGGACGTCGCCGCCGACGCCGGCGTCCTCGGCGGCGTCCAGCATCTCCCACATGTCGTAGCGCGTCGGGTCGACGCCCGCCTCCCGGAGGCGGTCGGCCACCTCGCGCTCGACGGCCTCCCAGTCGACCGCGAGGCGGACGAGCGTCCCGTCGAGGTCGTACACCACGGCGTCGTAGTCGGCAGTCACGCCCCCAACTACCCCCTACCCCGAGTTAGGGACTTCGGTGACCGCGGCGTCAGTCGATGAACCCGAACCCCTCGCTCTCGAGTTCGTTCGCGACGTGGTCGGCGCCCGTGGACGTGATGAGGTAGTAGTCGTCGGTGTCCGCGAACGTCCGCACGAAGTTCACGCTCTCAAGTTCCGCGAGCGCCGCTGCGGCCTCCATCCGCGACGGCGACCCTTCCGCGACTTCGGCGAGGTTCGTCGCCACGACGTCCGCCGTGACCGCGATGCCGGCCTGGTGGAGCAAGCGGAGGACTGGCTCTGCGGCGTCCGTCTCCCAGTCGGTGTCGACCATGCTTGGGGCGTCGGTTTGCTCGCTCAAAGGTCGTCTGGCCGACGCTACCGGCGACAGTCACCCGACACCGGCGGCGGCCGCTCAGGTCGCGGCGCTTTTGTCCCGCGCGGCCGGAGTACGGGTATGCTCTCACGCGTCCGCGCGGACGTCGCGGCGATGCGCGACCGCGACCCCGCGGCCACGTCCGACCTCGAAGCCCTCCTGTGTTATCCCGGCCTGCACGCCGTCTGGGGCCACGTCTTCCTCGCCGCGCCACTCTACGACGTGTCGCCGCTCGCGGGCCGCCTCGTCGCCCACCTCGTCCGGTGGCTGACCGGCGTCGAAATCCACCCTGCCGCCGACCTCGGCGAGCGCGTCACCATCGACCACGGCGACGGCGTCGTCGTCGGCGAGACCGCCGAAATCGGCGACGACGTCCACATGTACCACGGCGTCACGCTCGGCGGCGACGACCCCAGGCCAGTGAAGCGCCACCCCACTGTCGGCGACGGCGCGACGCTCGGCGCTAACGCCACGCTGCTCGGCGACATCGACGTCGGCGAGGGCGCGACAGTCGGCGCGGCCACCGTCGTCACGCGCGACGTCCCAGCGGGCGCGACTGTCGCCGGCAACCCCGCCGAGCGCATCGACGTCGAGGACGGCGAGGACAGCGACGGCGGCGAGAACAGGGAGGGGGGCGAGAACGGAGGAGACGACGACGGCCGCGATGCCAGCGACGAGGAGTGATTCGCTGGCGGGTCAGTCGAGGAGGCCGCGCGCGATGACTTCCTTCTGAATCTCGCTGGTGCCCTCGTAGATGGTCGTAATCTTCGAGTCGCGGTAGAAGCGCTCCACGTCGAAGTCCGTCGTGTAGCCGTAGCCGCCGTGAATCTGGACGGCCTCGTTCGTCACGTCGACGGCCGCCTCGCTGGCGAAGTACTTCGCTTTCGCGGCGTCCTGGCGGTGGTCTTCGCCGGCGTCGGCCTTCCGTGCGGCCTCCCGCGCGAGCAACCGGGCGGCCTGCGTCTGCGTCTCCATGTCCGCGAGCTTGTGGCGGATGGTCTGAATCTCCGAGATGGGTTTGTCGAACTGCTCGCGCTCGTGGGCGTACTCGATTGCGGCGTCCAGGCCGGCCTGCGCGAGGCCGACGGCCTGCGACGCGATGCCGATGCGGCCGCCGGTCAGGATGTGCAGCGCCGCCGACAGCCCCCTGCCCTCCTCGGTGAGGCGGTACTCGGCGGGAATCCGGCAGTCCTCGAACAGCAGCGAGGTGGTGTCGCTGGCGCGCAGGCCGAGTTTGTCCTCCTTCTTCCCCACCTCGATGCCGTCGGTGTCCTTCGGCACGAGGAACTGCGTGATTTTGTCGTCGTCGCCGTCCACCTTCGCGAACACGATGGCGACGCCGGAACGCCGGCCGTTCGTAATCCACTGCTTCTTCCCGTTCAGCACGTACTCGTCGCCGTCCTTCACCGCCTCCGTCGACATCTGCGCCGGGTTCGATCCGGCCTCCGGTTCGGAGAGCGCGAACGCGCCGACTGGGCGGCCGTCCGCCATTTCCGGCAGCCACTCCTCCTTGACGTCGTCGCTGCCGAACTCCGCGATGCACGACGTGGCGAGGCAGTGGACGGACAGCGCCGTCGCGACGGAGAGCGCGCCGTACGCCACCTCCTCGTTGACGAGGCTGTACGTCACGCTATCCACGTCCAGACCACCGTACGCCTCGGGGACGGTCATCGCCGTCATGTCCATCTCGGCGAGGCCGTCCCAGACGGCCTCGGGGAACGACTGCTCGCGGTCGGACTCGGCCGCCGTCGGGCGAATCTCCTCGACGGCGAACTCGCGGACGGCGTCCCGGACGTGTCGCTGCTCGGCGGAGAGGTCCATACGCGCCCTTGGCGACTCCCCTGAAAAAAGATGAGTGATTCCGCGCGGCGGTCAGCTCGCCGGGCGTGGCCCTGACCGGCTGCCCGTTATGCTTCTCGGAGGTAGTCCGCGACGTCCGCCGGGTCGGCCGAGATGCCGCCGCCCTGCGCGAAGATTGGACGGCCGCCGCCACCGCCGCCGAACTCGTCGGTCACGTCGTCCACGACGTCGCCGGCGTCCGCGGCGCCGTCCGCCGCCGCGACCACGACGTACGTGCCGCCGTCGCCGCCAGCGACCGCCACGACGTCACTGTCGTCGCCGACGGCGTCCTTCGCGGCCTCGCCGACGTCGTTCGCGTCGAAGCCATCGACGGTGCCGACGCGCCACGTCGCGCCGTCCTTCTGGACGGCGTCCAGGCCCGCGACCCTGGACGCGAGGACTTCGCTCTTGAGGTCGGCGAGTTCGCCCTCGAGGTCGTCCTTGTCCGCCTGGAGGCGTGCGGCGGCGTCGCCGATTTCGTCCTCCGGGACGCCGAGCGTCGCCGCCGCGTCCAGGGTCGCGCGGCGTACGTCCGCCCGGCGCTCGATTGCGCTCGGCCCGACGGCGAACTCCACGCGCGTCAGGCCCTCGCCGGGGTTCGACCGCGACAGCACGGACACGGGGCCGATTTCGCGCGTGTTCTCGACGTGCGTGCCGCCGCAGGCCGCCACGTCCCAGTCCTCGACGGTGACGAT
>JBDGQF010000160.1:0-8510 GCA_042219255.1 Halobacterium sp.
GCGTGAGACTCGTCCCGAGAAGATCAACGTCACGCGGTTCTCGAAGCGGCCCGGGACGGACGCCGCGGACATGAAGGGCCTGGGCGGCCAGACGAAGAAAGACCGCTCGAAGGCGATGTCCGAACTGAAGATGGACGTCGTCGGCGACGCCTACGAGGAGATGGTGGGCACCGAGCGCGACGTGCTCGTCGTCGAGGAGGGCACCGGCGACTCGGTGAAGTGCTACGACGAGTCCTACCGGCAGGTCATCGTCCAGAACGCCGACGACTACGGCCTCGGACCCGGCGACTTCGCCACCGTCGAAGTGGTCGGCCACCAGACCGTGTACGCGTTCGGCGAACCGGTCAGCGGCGAGTAGGCCGCCGCGGCCGCCCGCTTCTCGGCTGTTGCAGTCACCGAAAAGACACTTAGTGCAGAGCGGCGTCACCGCTGGACGTGCAGCGACGCGCCCTCCTCGCAGCCGCCGCCCTGAGCGCCGCGCTCGCGTTCTCCGTCGGCGCGGCCGCCTTCGACACCGCCGTCCCCGAGGGGTCGGCCGTCGACCTCTCGGACGCCGACGGCCCGCAGTTCGACGGCGGTGGCGGTGGTGCAAAAAGCGACAGTAGTGGTGCCGGTGGTGGCGGTGGCGACTGCGTGCTGTGCGCGTTCAGCGCGCGCTCGCTGGTCGCCGGCCTCCTCCCATCGCCCGACCCCGTCCTGCTGGGCGGAGTCGCGGCCACCGTCGTCGTACTCACCGCGGCGGTCGGACTGAGGCGCCAGCGCGGCGACGTCCCCCAGGCGGCGCGAGACGTCGAGACCGGGGACAGCCAGTCGAGTGAAGCAGACGCGACGACCGCACCGCCTGACGCCGCGGCGACGAACGACGTCTACCGGTCGTGGCTGCGGTTCGAGGCGTGGACGGACGCGGACGACGCGGCGACGCCGAGCGAGCACGCCGCCGCCGCAGTCGAGGACGGCGTCGACCGGGACGCCGCGGCGCGACTCAGAGACGTCTTCCGGGCAGTCCGGTACGGCGACGCCCGTCCGTCGCCGGAGCGCGAGCGCGACGCCCGCAGCGCGGTGGACGCCATCGAGGAGGGTCGAGAGTGACGCGGACGCTCCTCGCGGGCGTCGGCGCCGCGTCGACGGCCAGCGGCCTATTGTTGCTGGCGACGCCGCTGTCCGTCCCGCTCGAAGCGCCAGTACTCCCCGTGCTGGGCGCGGCCGCCGTCCTCGCGATAGTCGTTGGCGGACTCGGCGGCCTCGGCCGGTCGGCGGTCAGGCCCGAGGACGGGGCGTTCGAGCAGTCCAACACGTCGCGGCCGGGCCGCACGCCGGGTGACGGCTTCGACGAGCGCCTGGCAAACCTGTCCGTGCGCGGCGACGGCGCAGAACGAGACCGCATCGAGGCGCGTCTGGTCGAAGCGGCCGTCGACGTGCTCGTCGAAGCGGAGGGGTGTTCTCGGTCGGCGGCGCGCCGCCGCGTGACTGCCGGCGAGTGGCCCGAGGACGCGACGGCGCGCGCGTTCTTCGCGGGCGACCCGCCGTCGGTGCGCGAGCGCGCGAGGACTGTCCTCCGCGGCGACCCCACGTTCGCCAGGCGTGCGCGACGCACCGCCGACGTACTCGCCGAGCGGAGGGGTGACCGATGACCGGTAACGCCGGCCGAAGGTCGGCGGTCGAGCGCACGCACCGGTGGCGTGGGCTGGCCGGCGCCGCGCTGGTCGCTGGCGCGGTCAGCCTGTTCGCCCGCGAGCAGGCGCTACTGTCGGCGTGCGCCGCCGCGGTCGCACTCGTCGGGTACGCGCGGGTCGCCGGGCCACGTCCAGCGAGCGTCGCGCTCGTGCGCTCGGTCGACAGCACCGACCCAGACCCTGGCGACCGCGTCGAGGTGACGGTGCGCGTCGAGAACACTGGCGACAGCACTGTCTCTCAGGTGGTCGTCGCGGACGGCGTGCCGGAAACGCTGTCCGTCGTGGAGGGGTCGCCGGTGCTCGGGACTGCGCTCCGACCGGGAGCGACTGCGTCCCTCACGTACACGGTGGTCGTCCCCCACGGCAGCCACGAGTTCGCGTCGGCGACCGTGACGGCGCGGGACGTGGTCGGCGTCGCGGAGCGCGAACGCCGCGTCGACGCCGCAGGCGTCGAAGAACTGGCGACGCAGTCGGCGGAGACACCAGTCGCGGTCACGCCGGACGCGGCGGTGCGTCCGGGTCGCCAGCAGACCGACCTGGCCGGCGACGGCGTGGCGTTCCGGACGGTCCGCGAGTACCGGCGCGGCGACCCGCTGTCGCGCGTGGACTGGGCGCGGCGCGCGCGCACCGGCGACCTGGCGACCGTCGAGTTCCACGCCGACAGGCAGGCGCCGGTCGTGCTGGCCGTCGACTCGCGCCGCGCCGCCGCTGTGGCGCCGGACGCCGAGTCGCGGACGGCGCGCGAGCGGGCGTTCGAGGCGGCCAACGCCCTATACGGCACACTCACAGGTGACGGCCAGCGCGTCGGCGTCGCCACGTTCGGCGCCGGCGCGACCTGGCTGCCGCCGGGCCGGACGGCCGCCCACGAGCGCCGGGCACGGGACGCACTGACCGTCCCAGATGGCGACGACGAAGAGCGCTCGTGGGGCGCGTGGCTGGCGGAACGACTGCCGCCGCGAGCGGTCGTCGTGGTGTTCACGCCGGCGTGCGACGACGGCGGCGTCGGCGTCGCCAAGTATCTACGAGCGGTCGGGTACTCGGTGTCCGTGGTGAGTCCCGACCCGACCGCGGCCGACACTCCTGGCCGGTGGCTCGCGCGCGTCGAACGGGAGCGCCGACTCCGGTCGCTGCGCGCCGACCGCGTCAGCGTGGTGGACTGGCCGGCGGGCGCGTCGTTCCGTGAAGCGGCAGTCGGAGCGGGGTGGGCGGAGTGACCCGTCCTGGAACTATCTCGGGCGCGGCAGCGGTCGTCGCGGCGGCGTTCTCGGTGGTACTCGCGGGCGTGGACGCGTTCGCGACCGTCGTAGGCGCTACCGGACTGCTCTGCGTGGCGGCCGGTGTGGTCGAGCGCCGGCGCTCGCCGGTCACACTCGGCGCCGCCCTCCTCGGCGTGGCTACCCTGGCCGGCGGTGCCGCAGGCGCGGGGACGGCGGCGGTCGTCGCCGCGGCGTGCGCCGCGATGGTCGCGTGGACGCTCGGGCAGACGAGCGCGGCGCTCGCGTCGACGGACGCGGCGGCCCGGACTGTGGCGCTCGAACTGACGCACGTCGCGGGCACGACGGCGGTCGCAGGGGTCGCCGCGGGCGTCGCGCTGGCGCCGCGCGCGGTGGACTTCGACGCGTCACCGCTGGGACTCGCGCTGGTGGTCGTCGGCGGCCTGGCGCTCACCGCAGCGGTGGCCGTGCCGGAATAGCACGCGAGGGGGCCTGCCGCACCGCTGGGCGTCTGCTGCGAACGGGATACGTCGCGGACGGCGCCGGCGCGAAGAGTCGCGGCTCGGACTACCGTCCCGGACGCGAGCGGTGCCGGCGCGAGCGGCCTACCGCTTCGTCTGGACGTTGGTGCTGCCGCACTCCGGGCACTGCGTCATCGACCCGAGTTTCGGGTGCGTCGCCGACTCCCAGTCGCCGCCCGGCGGGGCTGTTCGACCGCACTCAAGACAGCGCAGTTGTTTGGTCTCGGATTCGGCCATACGGCGGTATTCGATACCACACGACATAGAACTATCCCCCGTGGCCGGCCGGCCAGCCGACCAGTTGGCGGCTAGAGATTTACGGGCGTGGGCGAGAATACTCGGGCAGAGGGAGATGCGCGACCTCGTCGAACGACTGTACGCCGTACAGCCCCGGGAGGACGTCGCGGTGGAGGCGGCCGACGGCACGCGCGTCGAGGGCCGGCCGTCCCGCATCGACCGCGACGAAGCGGGCATCCGCATCGAGGTGTGTCCCGGCGACCGGGACGCGCCACAGTACCGCGTGCGCGCCGACCGCACGCCGGACGGGTGGCGCGCGCCGCGCGTGGAGCGCCGGCCAATCGGCGGCGACTGGGAGCGCGTCGGCCGGCTCACGGCCGTCGAACGCTAGTCCGTGGGCGCGCCGTCGTCCGCGTCGCCGTCGGCCTTCCACTCGCCGAGTTCCTTCGGGTCGACGTGCACGAACACGTCGTCCACTTCCGGAATCGCGCGCACGGACTCCATGATTTCGGTCTCGATGTCGTGGGCCTCGTACAGCGTCATCTCGCCCTCGACTTCGACGTGGAGGCTGACGTCGACCTCGGGGCCGACGTAGTGCGCGACGACGTCGTGGGCGCCCTCGACGTCCGGGTGGGCGAGCGCCCGTTCGAGAATCTCCTCGCGGAGGTCTGCGGGCGGCGCGGCGCCGACGAGGTAGTTGACGTTGTCGCGGACGATTTCGTAGCCCGTGTAGAGGATGCCGAGCGCGACGAACAGCGCCGCGACGGGGTCGAGCACTGGGTAGCCGGCGGCCGACCCGAGGACGCCGGCGAGCGCGGCGCCCGCGGTGAGGATGTCGTTTCGATTGTCGAGCGCGGTCGCGCGGACTGCCGGCGAGTGGTGGCGGTCGGCGGCGTCCAGGCAGTACTGGTAGAGCGCGTACTTCCCGACGGCGGTGCCGGCGAGCACGACGACGCCCGGGACGCCCGCCGAGCGGCCGACGTCACCCGTCAGCAGCGCCGTGGACGCCGACCAGATGACGGCGGCGCCCGCGGCGAGCACGCCGACGGCGACGAACAGCGAGACGAACGGCTCGATGCGCTCGTGGCCGTGCGGGTGCTCGAAGTCCGGCGGCTGGGTCGTCAAGTAGAGGCCGCCGAGGACGACCAGCGAGTACGCGACGTCCGCGAGACTGTTGACGGCCTCGGAGCCGACGGCGATGCTCCCGGTGAGCCACCAGACGACGGCTTTCGCCGCGACCAGGACGAGGTTCGCGGCGAACACGACGCCGCCGACCCGCCGGACCGCGCGTCTCCGGTCCATCACGGCGAGGTAGCGACCCCGGGGGGTTCGGTGTTTCGATTCAGTCGAAACCGAGGCGTGGCGCGCCCGATTCCGTGGGTTCTGCGGCCTCGTGGCCGGCGAACGCGGCGACGAGGCGGTCGTAGGAGTCGTCGAGCGCTTCGACGATGACTTTCGTGTCGCCGACGACCGGCATGAAGTTCGTGTCGCCGTCCCAGCGCGGGACGACGTGCGTGTGGAGGTGGTCGTCGATGCTGCCGCCGGCGGCGCTCCCGCCGAGGTTCAGGCCGGCGTTGAAGCCGTCCGGGCCGAACGCCTCGCGGAGCGCGTCGAACGTCGCCTGCTTGAGGCGCGCGTGGTCGAGTAGCGTCTCCGCGGACAGGTCGCCGTAGTCGCCGGTGTGTTCGCGGGGCACGACCATGCAGTGGCCGGGATTGTAGGGGTAGTTGTTCAGCATCACGAACGCGCGCTCGGAGCGCGCGACGACGAGGTGTTCGCGGTCGTCCGCGCGCTCGGGGAACTCGCAGAACACGCAGTCGACGCCCTCGTTGTGCTCGTCGCGTTCCACCCAGTCGATGCGCCACGGCGCGAACACCTGGTCCATGCGCGGTCAGTCGATTCCCCGCAGTAGGAGTGTTTCGGTGGCGCCTGTGTCACCCGCAGAACAAATACGTATGCTAACAATGCACACTCATTTGTTGGTGCAGCCACTACACTGAAACGAGGAACCACTATGGCGACCAAAACACCCGGCGCCGAGGGGCTGACGGAGTTCTGCGAGGCCTGCGAGCGCGAGACCGCCCACGAGGCCACCATCGAACTCCGCACCGAGAACGACGACGTGGAGAACGCGGCGTTCTCCCGGGAGCCCTACCGGATAGCGACCTGCCGGTCGTGCGGGACGACCACCGCGCGCCGCATGAACGACGCCTAACAGCGTCGCCGTCGCCGTCGCCGCCGCGTTCTCGCCGTCTCGCGTCAGTTAGTCGTGACTTCGCAGCCGTCCTCCGTGACGATGAGTGTGTGCTCGTCCTGGCTGACGAGCGCGCCCTCGTCCTCCTTCAGGACGGGGTACGACCGCACGATGTCTGCCATCTCCAGGCGGCGCAGGCTCATCTCCGCGCGCGGCGCGTCCAACCACCGCGCCGCGAACGGCAGGCCGTCGAACCGTTCGAGGTCGTCCAGCAGTTGTCGCGCGCGCCGGTCGCGGACGTTCCCGGAACCGACGACCTCGTAGATTTCCGTGTCCTGGCCCTCGGTGACCTTCCCGCCGCCGTCCGTCGCGAACGGCTCGATGGCGAGCACGTCACCGACCTGGAGTTCCGTGCCGGAGTCCACGGCGCGGTTCGGGACGTTCGGCCCCGTGTGCGCGTCGTAGACGTCGACGCCGTGCCCCGTGAGGTTCACGACCGGGTTGTAGCCGTACGCCTCGATGACGTCCTGGATTTCGGCGCCGATTTCGCCCGTGTGGACGCCAGGCTCGACGGCGTCCACGGCGGCGTCCAGCGCCTCTTCGGCGGCCTCCACGAGTTCCGGGTTGCCGGAGAGGTCGACGGTGGTCGCGGCGTCCGCGATGTGGCCGTCGACGTGCACGCCGACGTCCAGGCACACCATCTCCTCGCCGAACTCAGTGTCGTCGTCGGCGCCCGGCGCGGCGTGACTCGCCTCCTCGTCCACGCTGATGTTCACCGGGAACGCCGGCTCGCCGCCGAGTTCGCGGATGCGCTCCTCCGCGAACTCCGCGACCTCCAGTTGCGTCGCGCCGACCTCGATGCGGTCGGTCGCCGCCTCCATCACGTCCGTGAGAATCTCGCCGGCCTCCACGTACTGCTCGTACGCCTCGGAGCCGACTTCCACGCTGTCTGCCATACCCTCGGGTTCGCCCGAGGCCGGGAAAGAGGTTGCGGGATTACGCCACTCGCCGGCGTCGCACGCGGTGCGCGTGCCCGAGCAGGCCGCCGACGACCCCACCGACTGCGCCGAACACTGCGCCCAGCGCCACCGGCTCGGGCTGCCGGGCGAACCGCGCGAGCACGCGGAACACGGCCTCGTCGCCGTGGACGGCGTGGAACCCCACCTGCGACCCGGCGAACGCGGCGACGCCGATACCGACGCAGACGGCGAGCGCGCGGTACCGCGCGGCGTAGACGGCGCTCGCGACGACGGCGACGACCACGGTGTCCAGCGGGAAGTAGACGCCTGGCTCGCTCGTCGCCAGGTAGAGCGTCGTCGACGCGGCCGCGACGACGAACGCGGCGGCCGCCGCGGGCACCCCGGCGCGCAGTGCGGTCAACCGTGGGCCGACGAGCAGGCGGCGGAGGCGCGAGCGGAGCGAGCGGGAGTCCATGCGTAGTCCTCTCGCGCCGCCACGAAAAACCCGCTGGCGCGTCTCACTCGCCGACGAACCACTCGATGTCCCGCCGGAAGCCGTCCTCGGCGACGCCGTCGGGCACCGACCCGAACCAGTCCGCCGACCAGTCGTCGCCGTCCAGGCGGCGCTTCGCCGCCAGGTCGTCCATCGGCGTCTCGCGGTCGACCGGGTCCGCGCGGAACACCACGCGATAGCCGGTCGTCTGCCGGGTCGCCGACCCCGACAGCCGGTAGCTCGTCCGCGTCACGCGCTCGACGGCCTCGACGTCGACGGCGCGCCCCGTCTTCTGCGCGACCCAGCGCCGCGCCACCGCCGCCCAGTCGTCGCCCGCCCGCACCGGACTCGCGGGGAGCCTCCACCCCTGGGGCGCGTCCACCAGCAACACCTCGCCGTCGCCGTTCAGGACGCCGACGGCCACCGTGCCCGCCCACGTCTCGTGGCCGTTGAACGCCGCGCGGTCGTCGACCACCTCGGTCTCCTCGCGGAACAACACGTCCGTGCGCTCGCGACAGTCCTCGGGGTCGAGCAGGCTCGTCTTCGAGAACCCGTCGTACGTTGGGCGCAAAGGCATTATCGGAGGGACGCCGGCCGAAACAGCCGGTCGTGGAGCAACGGCTACGGAGTGACAGTAAAAGAACGCTTCGCCGAGCGGCGCTGTGGACGACCGTAGATTTGCGGAGTGAAACGCTCGCGGGTCGCTGCGCTCCCCGCTCGCCGTATCGAGGTCGCTCCCTACGGTCGCGACCTCGCTGCTCACGGCTCACTACGTTCGCCGTTCGCGTCTCCGAGGGCTCTCACTCAGCACACTTCCGCGCTGCTCACGGGTCGCTCCGCTCCCCGCTCGCCGTATCGAGGTCGCTCCCTACGGTCGCGACCTCGCTGTCTGCATCTGTTCGGAGTTGAACGCCTCCCCGGCGTTGCCGTCGCTGTCGAGCACGATGACGCCGGCGGACGACCCGGTGAGTTCGCCGAACTCGTCGATGGCGCGGTCGGCGGCCGCCTGCGCGTCCAGGCCGCTCTCGAGGTGGCGGACGGCGCGCCGCGTGAGCGTCGTCTTCGCGATGTCCTCGCCCGCGCCGGTCGCGGACGCCGCGCCAGCAGGAGCGGCGTAGAACCCGGAGCCAATCTGGGGGACGTCGCCGACGCGGCCCGCGAGCGCCAGCCAGCGGCCGCCCGTGGACGTCGCCGCGGCGAAGTCGTCGCCGTCGAACGC
>JBDGQF010000160.1:8610-10984 GCA_042219255.1 Halobacterium sp.
CGCCCTCCGGATAGCTCTCCAGGTCGTCCCAGCGCTCGCGCGTGTCGTCGCTCCAGAGGTCGACTTCCACGTCGACGCCGACGTCCGCGGCGAAGTCGACGGCGTGCACGCCGTTCAGGAGGACGTGCGGCGTCTCCTCCATCACGGCGCGCGCCACCGAAACGGCGGCCTCGACGCCCGGCATCGACGCCGCCGCGCCGGCGTCCCGGTCGCTGGTCATGACGCCGGCGTCCGTGCGGATGACGCCGTCGGACTGCACGGCGCCGCCAGTCCCGGCGTTGAAGCGCTCGTCCCGTTCGAGCACGCGCACCGCCGCCTCGACGGCGTCCACCACGCTGTCCTCGTCGCTGCCCGCCGCGGCCGCGTCGTCGAGGGTCGCCTGCCGCGGCACCGGTTCGTCCGGGCTGCCGCCCGCACCGCCGTGTACGATGACCTGCATACACGACGCTCGCCGTCACCGCACCTTAGAGGGCCGGGGTCTGGGTCGAGGGGTGACGGAGAGGGACAGAATCCGGCGGGCGCGTCCACCGGCAAATATCGGGCGTCCCGCGCGCTCACTCGGGCGAGCCGAGCGGTCGACCTGGTGACGCCGCGGCGCAAGCGCGGTTTTCAGACGCGGCAAGGCTTGACGCGGCCGGCCGAAACAGCAGTCCTTTTAGGCACATCCCGAGACTTGCAAACGACATGAGCTACGACAAGGTCGAAGCCCCCGAGAACGGGGAGCGAATTACCTACGACGAGGACGCCGACGAACTCCACGTCCCCGACAACCCCATCATCCCCATCATTCACGGGGACGGAATCGGGAAGGACGTCGCGCCCGCCGCGCAGAAAGTACTGGAGGCCGCCGCGGAAGCCACCGGCCGGAACGTCGAGTGGATGCGCGTGCTCGCCGGCGAGTCCGCCCGCGAGGAGTACGACGAGAACCTCCCCGAGGACACCGTCTCCGCCATCCGCGACCACCGCGTCGCCATCAAGGGCCCGCTCACGACACCCGTCGGCGCCGGGTTCCGCAGCCTCAACGTCGCGCTCCGCAAGAAACTCGACCTCTACGCGAACGTCCGCCCGACGTACTACCTGGAGGGCGTCCCGTCGCCCGTCTCCGACCCCGAGGAGATGGACATGGTGAACTTCCGCGAGAACACCGAGGACGTCTACGCCGGCATCGAGTGGGAGGCCGGCACCGACGAGGTCGAGCAGGTCCGCGAGTTCGTCGAGGAGGAGATGGGCTACGACGACACCATCCACGAGGGGCCGGTCGGCATCGGCATCAAGCCCATCACGGAGTTCGGCACCAAGCGCCTGGTCCGGAAGGCCATCGACTACGCGCTGGAGAACGACCGCGACTCGGTGACGCTCGTCCACAAGGGCAACATCATGAAGTTCACCGAGGGCGCGTTCCGCGACTGGGGGTACGAGGTCGCCGAGGAGGACTTCCCCGAGCAGACCATCGACGAGGACACCCTCTGGGAGGAGTACGACGGCGAAGCGCCCGAGGACAAGGTCGTCGTGAAAGACCGCATCGCGGACAACATGCTCCAGCAGCTGCTCACGCGCACGAGCAACTACGACGTGCTCGCGATGCCGAACCTGAACGGCGACTACCTCAGCGACGCCGCGGGCGCCCAGATTGGCGGCCTCGGCATCGCGCCGGGCGCGAACTTCGGTGACGGCCGCGTGCTCGCCGAACCCGTGCACGGCTCCGCACCCAAGCACGCCGGCAAGGACAAGGCGAACCCGACCGCGATGATTCTCTCCGGCAAACTGATGCTGGAGTACATCGGCTGGGACGACGCCGCCGACCTCGTCCACGAGGCCGTCGAGAACCAGATTAGCGAGCACCGCGTCACGTACGACCTCGAACGCCAGGTCGAGGGCGGCGTGAAGCTCTCCACCAGCGAGTACGCCGAGGAAGTCGTCGAGCGCATCGAAGACCTCGCGTAACGCGGTTCTCACGCGCCGTTTCTGCCGTTCTCGCGCTCTGCTGTTCTCTCGACGCGCCAGCGGCAGCCGTGTTCGGCCACGACGCCTTTGTGGACCGGTAGCGTAGTCGGTGGTGTGCCAGACGACGACCAGTTCGAGGGAATCGACGTCCCCGGAATGGAGGACATCGCGCGCGCCGAACAGGAACTCTCAGTGCGCGTCGAGCGCCGCACCTACGACAAACCGGTGACGGTCGTGGAGGGGTTCGACCCGGACGTCACCGACGTCGGCGACGTGGCGACGACGCTGAAGAAGCGCCTCGGCGCCGGCGGCACCGCCAAGGAGACGTGCGTCGAAGTGCAGGGCGACCACGAGGAGCGCGTGAAGGACGTCCTCGAAGAAGAAGGGTTCGAGGTCGTCGACTGACGGCGCGCCGGCCGCCCGTCTACCG
>JBDGQF010000037.1:0-10973 GCA_042219255.1 Halobacterium sp.
TCACGCCTCGAAGACGACCGAGAGCAGTTTCCGCTGGGCGGCGTTGAGGTGCTGGCTGAACGTCTTCTGGGAGATGCCCATCTCCTCGGCGAGGTCGGTCTGGGAGTGGCGCTGTGGCTCGTCGAAGTAGCCGCGCTCGTACGCCAACCGGACTGCCTCCCACTGGCGGTCTGTCAGTCGCGACCCGAACAGCGACCGGACGCCCTGCTCGGTCACCAGCGGCGCGACGACCTCCCTGTGGCGCTTCCCCGTGAACTCCATCGAGGGGTGGTCGCTGGTCACGCGCTCGACGACGCGCCGGCAGTCCCGAGTCGGCGGCGCGACACCCGTCACTCTCGCGACGCCGTCGGCCGCCGTCGCGGACTCCGGAATCACACCCTGTCTCGCGAGCGTGCCGACAACCGACGCGGACGGCCGGTACTCCACGAGCACTTCCTCCGCAGTCGTCTCCAGGACGTCGAGGTCGGCGTCGGCGCGGCGCGCGCGCCCGCTCAAGCCGTCGACGTCGTCGTCACGGAGACAGAGGAACAGCGTGAGGCCGCCGCGTTCCGTCTGCAGGAACTCGAGGAGGTCGGCGCGGCAGTCCAGCGACTCCACGAGGCCGACCACCGGGTACGTGGCGTCGGTGGTCTCGAAACCGAGTTCCGTGAACGAGTCGTCGCCTGACATAGCCGCCTCCGTGCGTCGACCGAGACGCGTCCGTCACTTCACTGCTTTCCCCGCCGCCGGAGTACGTCCGGCGCCCGTTACGGGAACAGGCCGCGGTACTCGTGGGCGTCCGCCGTGCGCTCCAGGGCGATGGTGTACGCGGCCGTGCGGAGGGTGGGGATGTCCTTCTGCTCGTAGGCCGCCAGCATCTCGTCGAACGCGCCCGTGAGCCGTTCCTCCAGGTCGCGGTTCACTTCCTCGACCTCCCAGGAGTACTGCTGGCTGTTCTGCACCCACTCCAGGTAGGAGACGATGACGCCGCCCGCGTTCGCGAGGATGTCCGGCACCACGGGCACGCCGCGCTCGCGGAGCACGCCCGCCGCGTCGAACGTCGTCGGGCCGTTCGCCGCCTCGATGACGACGTCCGCCTGCAGGCGCTCGGCGACGTCGACGGTGATGACGTCCTCGATGGCCGCCGGAATCAGGGCGTCGACGTCCAGCGTCAGCAGTTCGTCGTTCGAGATGTGTTCGGCGTCCTCGTAGCCCTCCAGGCGGCCGTCGTTGCGCGCGACGTACGCGCCGACGTCCTGGACGTCGAGGCCGTCCGGGTCGTAGACGCCGCCCGTGACGTCGGAGACGGCGACGACGTTCGCGCCGCGCTCCTGGAGCAACTGGGCGGCGACGCTGCCGACGTTCCCGTACCCCTGGATGGCGACGTCCGCGCCCTCGACGTCCGTGCCGAGGTACTCGAACGTCTCCTCGGTGACGATGGCGACGCCGCGACCGGTCGCCTCCACGCGGCCGTCCGTCCCGCCGATTTCCGGCGGCTTCCCGGTGACCACCTCGGGGACGGCGTACCCCTGGTAGACGCTGTACGTGTCCATAATCCACGCCATCGTGCGCTCGTCCGTGTTCACGTCCGGCGCCGGGATGTCCGTGTCCGGGCCAATCATCCGGCGGATGCCCTCCGTGTACCGCCGCGTCAACTGCTCGATTTCGGCGTCAGAGAGTTCCTTCGGCTGGCAGACGATGCCGCCTTTCGCGCCGCCGAACGGCAGGTCGACGAGCGCCGTCTTCCACGTCATCCAGCCGGCGAGCGCCGACACCTCCTCCTGGGAGACGTTCGGGTGGTAGCGGATGCCGCCCTTGTAGGGGCCGCGCGCGCTGTCGAACTGGCAGCGGTACGCCTCGAACACTTCGACGCTCCCGTCGTCCATCCGCACCGGGAGGCTCACGGTGAGCGTGCGCTCGGGGGACTGCAGTCGCTCGAAGATGCCGTCGTCGATGTCGACGTACTCGCGCGCCTGCTCCATCTGCGCGAGCATGTTCTCCAGTGGGCCGCTCTCGGTCATGCCTCGGCAGTATTTGCGTCGCGTATAAGACCGTAGCGGCTCGACGGCGCCGTGGTACGCGAGTGCACGCCGCGAACGGCGAGAGAAAGAGCGCTCGCGACGGACTACTGTTCTTCGTACTGGTCGGCGTCCGGTAGCTTCAGGACGTTCTCGCGGCCGATGCGGAACGACTCCAGTTCGTCGTTCTCGCGCATGTCCTTGACGACCTGGCTCGTCTTCGCTTCCGTCCACCCCATCGCCTCCACGACGGCCTGCTGTTTCGCGCGCCCGCCCTGCTCGCGGAGGAACCGCTTCACGCGCTCCTCGTTGCTCAACAGTTCCTCGGGCGTGTCGTCGGCGGGCGCGCCCGCAGCAGCACCGGCCGCGCCAGCGGCTTCCTCGCCGCCCGCGCCGCCCTCACCACCGCCGCCGTCGCCGCCTTCCGTGCTGGCGGGTGCGCCCGCTCCGCCCTGCTCGCCGTACTCGCGGCGCCAGTACAGGTAGGCCGCGCCGCCCAACACCACGACGGCGACGACGCCACCGACGAGCACCGGCAACAGCACCCCTCCGCCGCCCTCACTCGGCGCGGCAGCAGTCGTCGTCGCCGTCCCGCCGTCAGTCGTCGTCGTACCGCCCGCCGGCTCCGGTTCGATGACGAGCCGCGGCTGGTTCGTGCCGAAGTCCTCCTCGCCCGCCCACCGCACCGACGTCGACGTCGACTGGTCTGGCTGCGGGTCGACCTCCACGGCCCGATAGCTGTCCGGCCACGAGAACTGCAGCGCCGTCTCACTGTTCAAGTAGAACCCCTCCAGGGCGTCCCCGGCGACGACTCGCTCGCCCTCTGTCGCCGCGAACCCCTCCCACTCGAACGTGTACTCCACGAACCCGTAGGAGTCCACGAACTGGCCGCCCGGCTGCTGGAACGCCCGAATCGAGACGTTCGACACGGACATGTTCCGGCCGGTCGCGTTCTCCGCGGACGCCACCGTGCTCTCGATGCGCGACCGGAACCGGTCGACGTACGCCGACCGGTTGTTCTCGATGTCCTGCTGGAGCGACTCGAACGCCTCCGTCTCGTTCTGGGTCGCCAACTCCATCCGGTACTTGAACGACCACGCGGCGCTCCCGTCCGGCTGCAGCGACGCCGACAGCGTCACGTTGTCCGGTTGGAACTCCTCCTGTCCGACGACGAGCGGGCCGTCCGGCGTCCCGCCCGTCGACGCCCCGGCCGCCGGCGCGGCCGCTGGCGCGAGCACCGACGCGAAGACGAGCAACCCAGCCACCCAACACGCCAGACCGCGATGCATAGGACTCACTCCGAGTGGCACGTTTGAAAGCGTTGTTATCGCCCACTTCGTTGCGAGACCGCGGCGCCGTCGCCTACTCGCCGCGCCACTCGGGCGCTCTGTCCTCGAAGAACGCGTCCATGCCCTCCTGCTGGTCGCGGGTCGCGAACAGCTGCGCGAACAACTCGGACTCGTAGGCCATCCCCGCCTCGAGGTCCATGCGGCCCGCCGCCTGCACGGCGTCCTTCCCGAACTCCAGCGCGACCGGACTGTGTTCGGCCATCGACGCCGCGAGGTCGTAGACCGCGTCGTCGAAGTCGCCGTCGCCGTGTACGGACTCCACGAGACCGATGTCCGCGGCTTCCTCGGCGTCGATGAGGTCGCCGGAGAGCACGAGGCGCATCGCCTGGCCCTCGCCGACGATTCGCGGGAGGCGCTGGGTCGCGCCGCCGCCCGGGATGATGCCGAGGTTGATTTCGGGGCTGCCGAGTTTCGCGCGCTCGTGGGCGACGCGGACGTCGCAGGCGAGCGCGAGCTCCAGACCGCCGCCGAGCGCGTGACCGTTCAACCGCGCAATCACGGGCTGACGGAGGTTTTCGACGACCTCGTAGATGCGGGGTCGTTCGCTCGCGCGGCGCGTCTCCAGGGCGTCGCGCTCGCGGAGTTCCTCGACGTCCGCGCCCGCGACGAACGCCTTCGCGTCGTCGCTGCCCGTGAGGACGACGACGCGCGTCTCGTCGCCGTCGATTGCGTCCAGCACGGACACGAGTTCGTCTCTCAGGTCGCTGCTCAGGGCGTTTCGCGCGTCCGGCCGGTCGAGGACGACTGTCGTCACGTGCTCGGGGTCGTCGTCGCGCACGTGCACGAACTCGCAGTCCGCGGCGGCCTCGCTGGCGGTCATTCCGCCACCCCCACGACCTCGCCGTCCTCCCAGACGTAGAACCCCTCGCCGGTCTTCTTCCCGAGTTTCCCCGCGTTCACCTTCCGCTTGAGCGCCTGCGGCGGCCGGAACCGCTCGCCGAGTTCCTCGCGGAGGTGTTCGAGGATGTCCAGGCGGACGTCCAGGCCGACGACGTCCGTCAACTCGATTGGCCCCACCGGGTGGTTGTAGCCGAGTTCCATCGCTTCGTCCACGTCGCGCGGACTCGCGACGCCCTCCTGCACCATCCGGATGGCCTCGACGCCGAGCGCGACGCCGAGGCGCGAGGACGCGAACCCGGGCGAGTCCTGGACTTCGATTGGGGTCTTCCCCACGTCGTCCACGAGCTCTCGGGCGAACGCGAGCGTGTCGTCGCTCGTCTGTTCGGCGACGACGACCTCCACGAGTTCCATGATGTGCACGGGGTTGAAGAAGTGGAGGCCGACGAACCGCGAGGGCTCGGAGAGCGCCGCCGCGAGGTCGGTGACCGCGAGACTCGAGGTGTTCGACGCGAACCTGGCGTCCGCGGGCGCGACGGCGTCCGCCTCCGCGAGCACGTCGCGCTTCAGGTCGCGGTCTTCCGGCACGGCCTCGACGACGAACGCCGCGTCCCCGACCGCCGCCTCCAGGTCGGTCGTCCCGGTGACGTTCGCGAGCGCCGCGTCCCTGGTCTCCGGCGACACCTTCCCGCGCTCGACGCCCTCGTCGAGATTCGCTCCGATTGCGTCCAGTGCGTCGTCCACGATGTCCTGCTCGACGTCCCTGAGCGTCACGTCGTGGCCGGCGGCCGCGGCGACCTGCGCGATGCCGTGGCCCATCGTCCCGGCGCCGAGTACTGCAGTACGCATGCCACGGCCTTCCCCGTGAACCGTGAAAAAGCTAGGAGGGTAGCGGCGGCCGCGGGCGCGGCGTCCCGCCGGTCACGTCGAGGGTGCCCGCACTGGCTCCCCGCACGTCGGACACGCCGACCCGGTCGCCGCCTCGTCGAGGTCGCGTTCGTGCCCGGTCCAGCCGCAGACCGGACACTGGACGGGTTCGGTGCCAGGCATCCACGGTGACGTGCGTGCGCCAGGCCGAAAAGCGTGGTGTCGACCCGTTCAGTCGTTGGCGCGGACGTCCTCCGGCGCGTCCAGCGCGGTGAACTCGATGTCGTGGTCGACCATGTACTCGCGGAACTCCGCGACCATCCCCGGGAGCGCCGGCAGCACGCCGCGCTCGAAGGACACGACGACCACTTCGTCCTCGATGAACCCCGTGAACAGCACGAGGTCGTCGGCGACCTTGATGAGCTGGGTGACGTTCTCCGCGCCGAGCTGGGCCTCGTAGGCGGGCTTGGCGACCAGTTCCTGGAGTTCCGTGTCGACTGCCTCCGCGTCGTCCGGCGTCCAGTCCAGGTCGTCGCGCGTGTGCAGGACGTCCTGCTCGCGGGTGTCCGGGTCGACGCGCACGAAGTGTCGGACTTTCTCGCCGCCGTGGTCGACCACGATGTCACACATGTCCTCGGCGTAGCCCATACCCCATGTGGTACTCGATGCCAAATAGAACTGTCGTCGCCGGAACGCTGGGCCGACACACGCGCGGAACGTCCAACTACGCAGCAACGTACGTCCGCGACGTTGAAGGCCGTCCGCCGACAGCACGCAGACGATGGCCGACACAGACGACGCGGCAGCGACCGCGGACGCGTGGTACTCCCCGCAGCGCGTCCTCGACTGGGTGCGCGCGCGACTCGTGCCGCGCCTCGAAGCCAGCGACCGCGTCTCCGACGAGGCGGCGGCGCTGCTGGAGGAACTCCTGCGCGCCGACCGCGACCCAGACCGCGCGAACGACAAACTCGACGACTGGGTGGAGAAACGCAAGCGGTAGTCGGCGCGCCAGCGCCCGCTCAGAGCGCGGCGGCGAACTCTCGGGCGCGCTCCCGTACCGCCGCGGCGTCCATCCGGACGTGCTCGCCGTCCCGGTACAGCACCTCGCCGTCCACCACCGTGAGCGTCACGTCGTCGCCGTGCGCCGCGAACGCGAGGTGCGAGTACGGGTCGTGAATCGGCGTCGACCGCGCGTTCTCCGTCGTGAGCCCCACGACGTCGGCTTTCCAGCCCTCGCGGAGTCGCCCGACGTCCTCGAAGCCCGCTGCCTTCGCGCCGTTCCGGGTCGCCATCTCGAACACCGTACGCGCCGGGAGTGCGGTCGGGTCGAGTTCGTCGACCTTCCCGAGGAGACTGGCCTGCCGCATCTCCGTGAACGCGTCCAGCGTGTTGTTGCACGGCGGGCCGTCGTTGCCGAGCGCGACGTTGATGCCGCGAGCGAGGTAGTCCCGGATCGGCGCGACGCCGGACGCGAGTTTCATGTTCGAGGACGGACAGTGCGTGACGTGCGTGCCGGTCTCGGCGAGCACCTCGCGCTCCGTCTCGTCCGTCCACACGCAGTGCGCGAGCACGACGTCCTCGCCCGTGAGACCGACTTCGTCCAGCCAGTGGACGTTCCGGCGGCCGGTCTCCTCCTCGACCGTCTCGATTTCGCCACGGTTCTCGCTGGCGTGCGTGTGGATGCGGACGCCGTACTCGTCGGCGAGTTCCCGGCAGCCCCTCAGACACTCCTCGGTGCAGGAGACGGCGAACCGCGGCGTCACCGCGTACCGGATGCGACCGTCGTGCGCGCCGTCGTACTCGCGGACGAGCGCCTCCGTCTCCGCGAGCGCGGCGTCCGTGTCCTCCAGCAGGCCCTCGGGCGAGTCCTTGTCCATCAACACCTTCCCCATGAGCGCGCGGACGCCGGCGTCGCCCGCGGCCTCGAACGCCTCGTCGGCGTGCGCCACGGAGAGGTGGTCGATAGCGGTGGTCGTCCCTGACTCGACGAGTTCGAGGTAGCCGAGTTCCGCGGCGGCGCGCATCTCGTCGGCGCCCATCGACGCCTCCATCGGGAGCACGTGGTCGAACAGCCAGTCCAGGAGTTCCTCGTCGTCCGCGATGCCGCGGCCGAGGCTCTGCACGGAGTGAATGTGCGCACCCACGAGCCCCGGCGCGAGCATATCGCACTCCACGTGCTCGTGGTCGGGGTAGGCGTCCAGCAGGTCGTCGCGGTCGCCGACCGCCGCGATGCGGTCGCCGTCGACGACCACCGCGCCCCCGTCGAGGACGCGGTCGGCGTCACAGACCACGGTGTCGGCGCTCAGTAGCGTCATTCCCTCACCGTCTACGACGCCAGCGCCCCTAACAGGTTCCGGTATCGGGCGCCCGGGACTACGACCGCCGCGACGCCGCCGCCTGGACTTTCAGGCCGTACCGCCGCACGCCCTCCTGGTCGTAGAGCACGCGCGGCACTGCGACCACGCTGTCGCCGATTTCGGGCGCGTCGTCGTCCGCGAGCACGACCTGGACGGGCGCGCTCACCGTGCCGCCGTCCGGCGCCTCGAACGCGACGACGGCGCTGGCGTACTCGCCCGCCCGCGCCTGCTGGGGCACGAACTCCGGCGGCGCGCCGCCCTGCGAGATGGTCGTGACGGCTTCGACGGTGCCCGTCCCGGAGAGTGCCACGTCCTCGTACCCCTCGCGCGCCCCGCAGTCCGGGCACGCGCCCTCTGGCGGGAACGCGAACGACCCACAGGACAGGCAGCGCCCCGCGACGAGGCGGTGCCGCTGAGGGAGCGTGCGGCGGAACGACGGCACGCTGACGTACGCGCCGCCGCCCTCCGGGACGCCGGAGTCGAACGCGCCCCTGCGGCGCTCTGCACTCGCGAAGTCCAGTTCTCGGTCGCCGGCGACCGTCTGTCGCACCGGGACGTGGTGGTCGGCGCGCAGGCGGAACGCGTGCGCGGTGCCGCCGCTCCCGTACGGCACGAGCAGGACATCGTGGCCCGCCGCGTCGAACGCCGCCGCGAGGCCGAGGAAGGCGCTCGCCGCGCCAGCGTCGCCGACGTCTGCGGCGACGGTGCCCGCTCCGACGGCGTCCGCGTCCACGTTCAGGGAGCGCGCGGCGCGGAACGGCAGGTCGCCGTTCGGCGCCTGCAGCGCCGCCGCGTCCACGCCAGCAGCGCCATCGAGGGTTTCGACAGCGCCCACGACCGTCTCGCGGTACGCCTGTCGGTCGTAGGACGTCACGCCGAGCCCGGTGATCTCCTCGCTGCCGCGCTCACGGAACCGCGTCCCCGGGTACGTCGCCGTGTAGGACGCGCGCTCGACCACCGTCGCCGCTCGCTCCCGGCCCTCGGCGGGTGCGACCACGAGCGCGCCGGCGCCCGCGCCCGCCGCCTGACCGAACGCGTCGTCCGGCGCGCCCTCGGGTGCGTCTGTCGCGACGACCAGCGCCACGCCGTCCGCGTCCAGGGCCGCGTCCAGCGCCCCGCCGCCAGCGGCCGTGCTGCCGCCGAACTGCGCCGTCCGGACGGTCTCCGGCAGGCCGAGCAGGCGAGCGACGCGCGCCGTCGCCGTCTCCTCCTCGTACGGCAGCGTCGTGGACGCGAGGAATAGCGCGTCCACGTCCGCCGCTTGCTCGCCCGCAGCGGCCAGCGCGCGCTCGCCCGCCTCCGCCGCCATCGTCACTGAGTCCTCGTCGGCGTCCGGCACGGCGACGGACTCCACGCCGCGCGCGTGGAACGCGCCGAGCGCGTCCCTCACCGCGGACGCAGGCAACCGGAACCGCGGCGCGTACGCGCCCACGCCGACGACTGCGGCGTCGCCGTCGCTCATTGGTCTCCCTCCAGAATCGTGACGACGGCAGCGCCGCCGCTCCCGCCGACGTTGTGCGCGAGGCCGACGTCGACGCCCTCGACCTGCCGGTCGCCCGCGTTCCCAGTCAGGTGCTTCCAGAGTTCGACGATTTGTCCAGCGCCCGTCGCGCCGATGGGGTGACCCTTGGACTTCAGGCCGCCGGAGACGTTCACCGGCAGTCTGCCGTCGCGCTCGGTGACGCCCGCTCGCAGCAGCGCTGGGGCCTCGCCGCGGTCACAGAACCCGAGGTCTTCGTACGCGAGCAGTTCCGCGATGGCGAAACAGTCGTGGACCTCCGCGATGTCGACGTCTCCTGGCCCGAAGCCGGCCATCTCGTAGGCCGCGTCGGCGGCGTCCCCGCTCGCCGGAATCGACGTGTACGTGTCCCGCTCGAACAGGCCGACGCGGTCGCTTGCCGCCCCGACGCCAGCGATGCGCGCCGAGTCGTACTCCGTGGCCACGTCCTCGCTGGCGACGAGGACGGCCGCCGCGCCGTCGCTCGTCGGACAGCAGTGGTACAGCGTCAGGGGGTCGGCGACGACGCCCGCGCCGCTGGCGTCCTCCAGCGAGCACTCGAATGAGAGGTGCGCGTGCGGGTTCTGTGCGCCGTTCGCGTGGTTTTTCACGGCGGCGCGCGACAGGTCGTCGACGGTAGCGTCGTACTCGTCCACGTAGGCGCTCGCCATCTGCGCGTACGTCCCCGCGAACGTCGTCCCGGTGAGGCGCTCCCACTCCGTCTCGCCGCTGACGCCCAGCCAGTACTTCGCGGCGTCACCGCTCAGGTCGGTCATCACCTCGTAGCCGCCAGCGAGCACGACGTCCGCCATCCCGCTCCGCACGGCCTGGACGGCGTTCCGCACGGCGTACCCGCTCGCCGCGCACGCGTTCTCCACGCGCGTCGTCGGCACGGACACGCCCGCGTGCTCGGTGACCGCCGGCCCCGACAGCCCAATCTGGCGGCCGCCGACGCCGAGGGTCCCCACCACTGCCTCGTCGATGTCCCCGGGGTCGAAGCCGTCCGCGCTCGCCACCGCGCGGTCGACGGCGGTGGCGAACAGCGACCGGTAGGACTCGTCCGGGAACGACCCGAACGCCGTCTGGCCGGCCCCGATGACGTGCGCTTCACGCATACGACCGGGTTGTGGTTCGTCCCCCATAGTTCTCCGCGACGCCCGCGACTCGTCGCCAGATTCAAGCCGCCCCCTCGGAACGTAGACGTATGTCCTCGTTGACGGGTCGGTTCAGGAGGTGGCTCACGAGCACGGAGTTCGTCGTGACGGCCGTCAGCGTCGTCGTCGCGCTCGCGGTGGGCATGACGGCGTTCGAGGTGGTCGGCGACACCGTCGACGGCTACTTCGTGATTCTGCTCGCTGGCGTCGCCGCGCCCGGCATCTACGAGAACTACTGGCCGACCGACTACGACCGCCGCCTCGTCGGCGCCGCGTGGGCGCTCGCCGCGTGCGCCGGACTCCTCGCCGCGTACGCCGCCGTCTTCCTCGCGCTCGACGCCGTCCTCGACGGCTTCGCGCCGCGCGCCGCCGCGTTCGCGGCCTCCTGGCTGCTCGGCATCGCCGCGGCGAACGCCGCCGACCGGTCGGCATAATTATTTATCGTTCGGGATTCCCGTCCCGGGTATGGCCTACAGTTACGAGCCACACCGCTTCGAGGACTTCGAGGAGGGGGAGACGTTCCAGAGCGTCGGCCGCACCGTCACCGAGTCGGACTTCACGATGCACTCGATGTTCACCGGCGACTGGACGGAACTGCACTCCAACGCCGAGTACGCCGCCGACCAGGAGTTCGGCGAACGCGTCGCCCACGGCCCGATGACGTTCGTGCTCGCCACCGGATTCGTCTACCGGTGCGGATTCCTCGAACGCACCGTCATCGCGTTCCTCGGCATGAACTACATGGACATCCCCGCGCCCGTGATGATGGGCGACACCATCTCCCTGGAGATGGAGGTGACGGAGACGAAAGAACTGTCCTCGCGGGACGACGCCGGCCTCGTCGTCATCGACACCGCGATGACGAACCAGGACGACGAACTCGTCTTCGAGGGCGACATGAAGTTCCTCGTGAA
>JBDGQF010000398.1:0-10906 GCA_042219255.1 Halobacterium sp.
GTCCTCGGTCGAAGTCGACGACGCCGCGCCTGCGGCCGCGGCCCCGTCACTGGACTCGTCGTCCTCGACCTGGGGGATGCTCGTGACGTTCACGGGCGTCTTCTTCACCTCGTAGACGCCGACCTCGTCGTCGGCGCGCTCGAACGCCTCGTCGCCCGTGATGAGTTCCTCGCTGGCGCCGACGAACGCCGCGCTCATCGACCGGCCGCCGTAGTAGACGACGTAGTAGTCACCGGAGAGGACGTTCTCGGAGAGTTCGATGTAGCCAGTGAAGTTCGCGTCCGAGAGCGTCTCGCTGGCCTCCGACAGCGGCGTGTCGTTCGTGTAGTACTTCGCTTGCGTCTCGCCGCCGCGCTCCTGCATGGAGAACAACAGCGCGACGCTCGGGTGGGGCGCCTCGTAGACGGTGCCGTCGGCGTCCCCGAAGTCCTCGATGTCGCCCTCATAGACGCCGATGACGCGGCCGTTCAGCATGAACAACCACGTGCCGTCGGCGACGACCGCTCCCGAGAACTCGCGGTCCGCGAGCTCGTGGAGTTCGCGGAAGCCGCCCGAGAACGGCCGGGAGTCCCAGGACTCCACCCGCTCGACCGTGTGTGCCTGCATACGCAGTCGAAGGTCTGGGGCGCGTATAAGGCTTTCCGGGGCGGACGCGGCGCTGCAGGACGCAGTCCGCTCGCAGAACAGGCGCCGGCGTACTCCGCGCTTACAGCTTGCTGGACGCGTCGTCGGCGAGTTCCTTCATGCGCTTGCTGAGGCGGCCCGCGCTGGAGAACTCGTCCTCGCTCATCGCGGCGGCGAGCGCGTTCCCGAGCAGGAACACGGCGTGCTTGTGCTCGCTCTTTGACTTGTGGACGTGCGAGGGGTCGACGTCCAGTTCCTCGTACGCCTGGAAGGCGTCGTCGTCGACGGTGTCGAACTCGAGGAACTGGTCTTTAATCTGGACCATCTGTTCGTGGAGGTCGAGGAGCTCGTCCTTGTGCATCGTTGGTTCTGCTAGGGAAGACTGCCGTTTAAGCGTTGTCTGCGACGCAGTGACACGGGGCCGGTGAGACGGCTCGCTCGACGGTCAGCGCGTCGATGTCGGCGTCCGGTGCCGTCACAGCAGGCGGGCGTAGCGACGGCTACGAGGGCAGGGGCGTAGCGACGGACGAGGGCAGGCGAGGAATGGGTGGCGGGAGAACTCGGTGACGGCGGCGCAGGCGAGGGTGCGGCCGACGGTTAGAAGACGTACTCGTCTTCGTGGCCCATCATGCCGCCCTCGCTCTCGAGGCCGGCGCCCTCCTCTTCCTCCGTCGGGCCGCTGGTCTTGTACGCGCGGATGCCCGACGACAGCAGCTGTTCGATGGCTTCCTCCTGGCTCACGAACTCGCCCTGCTCGACGAGCTGTGCAATCTGCATCTCAATCTGGTCTGGGATGTTGACTTCGACCTGGGGCATCGTTCTGGGCGGGGCTTCGCCGCCACCGTTCTTAAGCCTGACGGGGGGCCGACGCCGTCGACTTCCCGGAGAGAGCGGGCGTCGCGCCCCAATTCTCGAAACCGGCGCCCTGGGCCCGAGTCGGTAGGAATACGTGCGTCCGTCCCCTCGTCTCGGGTATGAGTGTCGAGGACGTCACGGATCTCTACGAGGAGTTCGGCGACGACCGGTTGCCGCCCGGGCAGCGGGAGACGTCGAAGTTCCCCGTGCTGTCGAAGGGCGGGACGCCGTCCTACGACCGCGAGGACTGGGAGTTCACGGTGACGGGCGCCGTCGAGAACGAGCTTTCGTTCTCCTACGACGAGTTCACGGGCCTGGAGTCGGTGACTCAGCGCCAGGACTTCCATTGCGTGACTGGCTGGTCGAAGTTCGACTGTGAGTTCACTGGCGTGACGTTCCCGCACCTCGCCGACCTGGCCGGCGTCCGCAGCGACGCGACGACAGTGATGTTTCACGCGCTGGACGGCTACACGACGAACCTCCCGCTGGAGGACTGCATGCGCGAGGAAGTCCTGTTCACGTGGGCGTTCGACGGCGAACCCCTGGAGCGCGAGCACGGCGGGCCGCTGCGCGTCGTGACGCCCCACAAGTACGCGTACAAGGGCGCGAAGTGGGTGGACGGCGTGGAGTTCCTGACGGAGCCGGAGCGCGGCTACTGGGAGAAGCGCGGGTACTCGAACACCGCCGACCCGTGGGCGGAAGACCGGTACAGCTAGTCGCGGCGGCGCCGCCCTGCGGCGAGAGCCGGCCGGTCGCGCCCGAAGGAACAGGCTATTAGTCACAGCGTCCTGAACCCCCAGCAATGAGTTCTCTGTCCGGCGAGACGGCCGTCCACGGGACGGTCGTGAGCAGGAGCTGCCGGGTGGCCGACGTGTCCTACCGGGCGTTTCTCGCGTCGGGCGACCCGGCGCGGATTCACTGGGCCGACCCGGACGGCCTGGAGTTGTCGGGGACGGGCGCGGCGGCGTCGGTGACGGCGTCCGGCGGCGACCGGTTCGACGACGTCCGGGAGTGGGCCGACGAACTGTTCGACGGCCGCGACCACGACGGCCCCGCGGTCGCGCGGCCGCGCTTGCTCGGCGGTTTCGCGTTCCACGACGACCACGAGCAGGGCGGCACGTGGGCGGGGTTTCCCGCCGCGCAGTTCGTGCTGCCGGCCGTCCAGTTGTCGAGCGCGGGCGACGAGACGTGGTTGACGGTGACGCGCGCCGGCGTGGACGTCGACCCAGCCGACGTCGAGTCCGCGCTCGCGGGCGCTCGTGAGCGCGTGGAGTCGCTGCCGGCGATGCAGCCGACCGGCCAGCGGCCTGGCGTCACGGCGACGACGCCGACCACCGACGAGGAGACGTGGTGCGCGCAGGTCGAGCGCGTCGTCGAACGCATTAGGGCGGGCGACCTCCGGAAGGTCGTGCTCGCGAACGCGCTGCGCGCCGACCTGGCGGGCGACGTGGACGCCCGCGACCTCCTCGAACGCCTCAGGCAGTCCTATCCGTCGTGCTTCCGGTTCCTCGTGGAACCGACCGGTGACGCGGCGTTCCTGGGTGCGACGCCCGAGCGCCTCGTGACGCTGACGGACGGCAGCGTGGAGACCACCGCGCTCGCGGGGTCGGTCGGCCGCGGCGACACGCCCGAGGAGGACGCAGACCTGGCGGCGCACTTGCGGGACAGCGAGAAGATTCGCCACGAGCAGCGCCTCGTCACGGACGCCATCGTCGAACAGCTAGAAGCGTTCGGCGACGTCAGCGTCGGCGACCGCGGCGTCCGCAAACTCTCGAACATCCAGCACCTGAACACCCCCATCACGGCAGACGTCGACGGCGACACGCACGTTCTGGACGTCGCCGAAGCCCTGCACCCGACGCCGGCAGTGGGCGGCCTGCCGCCGGACGCCGCGCTGGACGTGATTCGCGAGACGGAGTCGTTCGACCGCGGATGGTACGCGGCGCCCGTCGGCTGGTTCGACGGCGACGGCGAGGGGACGTTCGCCGTCAGCCTGCGGTCGGCCGTGGCGCGCGACCGGACGGTGACGATGTTCGCGGGGAACGGCATCGTCGCGGACAGCGACCCGCGCGAGGAGTACGAGGAGGTACAGTTGAAGTACCGTCCCGTCCTGGACGAACTCGAATGACGACGCTGGCCGACTCGCCGACCGGCGACGCGACGAGTGGACGCACGGGGTGGGCGCGGTGACGGCGCCCAACCGGAACACGCTGTGGGCGCGCGCGGCCGTCGACGAACTCGCGAAATCCGGGGTGGACGCCGTCTGCGTCTGCCCGGGGAGTCGGTCGACGCCGCTGACCGTCGCGCTCGCCGAACACGACGACGTCCGCGTGTTCTCGCACCTCGACGAGCGCTCGGCGGCGTTCTTCGCGCTCGGCCGCGGCAAGCGCACCGGCACGCCGACGCCGGTCGTCTCGACGTCCGGCACCGCGACGGCGAACTTCCATCCCGCGGTGATGGAGGCCAATCAAGCGCGCGTGCCCCTGCTCGTCCTGACGGCCGACCGGCCGCCGGAACTCCGGGACTCGGGCGCGAACCAGACCGTCGACCAAGAGAAACTGTACGGCGGCGCCGTCCGGCACTATCGCGACCTGCCGGAACCAGCGGCCGACGACCGGAAACTCCGGTCGCTGCGCACCGCGGTCTGTCGCGCGGTCGGCGCGTCGACCGGCGGCAATCCGGGGCCAGTCCACCTGAACTTCCCGTTCCGGAAGCCCCTGGAACCGGTCGACGTGCCGGGCGACGTCCCGCCGGCGTTCGGCGACGACTATCCGCTCGCTGCGGGGGGCCGCGACGGCCCGTACGTCGACGTCCACCACAATCCAAGCGCGCCGGACGACGCCACACTCGCAGCACTCGCTGGCGCAGTCGAGGACGCCGACCGCGGACTCGTCGTCGCGGGGCCGGCCGACGAGAACGGCCTCACCGCGGACGCCGCCGTGGAACTCGCCGACGCGACCGGCTTGCCGGTGTTCGCAGACCCTCTGTCGGGCGTCCGGTTCGGCAGCCACGTCGCCGACGCGCCGGTCGTCGGCGGCTACGACGGCCTCCTGGCCGCGGACGTGGTAGAGTCGGCGGTCTCCGACCCGGACGTCGTCGTGCGGTTCGGCGCGTCGCCGACGTCGAAACCGCTCCGGCACTACCTCCGGGACAGCGGCGCGCGACAGTTCGTCGTCGACCCGGCGGGCGAGTGGCGCGAAGCGACGTTCACGGCGTCCGACCTCGTCGTCGCAGACCCGACTGAAACGGCGCGAGCGCTCGCAGAGCACGTCACAGCGAGTGGTGTTGCTGCGTGGGCCGACCGCGTCACCGAACTCGAAGCGGCGTACTGGGGCGTCGTCGCGGACTACGAGGCGGACGCCCTGATGGAGGGCGACGTGGTCGCCGCTGCCGCGGCTGACGCGCCAGACCCCGCGACGCTATTCGTCTCGAACAGCATGCCAGTCCGCGACCTCGACCGGTTCGGGCGGCCGTCGACGACCGACCTGACCGTGCTCGGGAACCGTGGCGCGTCGGGCATCGACGGCATCACGTCGTCGGCGCTCGGCGCCGGGAGCGCGACCGACGACCCGCTCGTGCTCGTGACCGGCGACCTGGCGTACTACCACGACACGAACGGCCTGCTCGCGCTGGAGCGCTGCGGGGTGGACGCGACCATCGTCCTCGTGAACAACGACGGCGGCGGCATCTTCCACATGCTCCCCATCGAGGCGTTCGACCCGCCGTTCACGGGCCAGTTCAAGACGCCGCACGGCCTCGACTTCGCGCCGACCGGCGACAGGTACGACCTCGAGTTCGGACGCGCCGACGGCCTCGACGACTTCCGGGACGCCTACCGCGAGTCCGTCGCCAGCGACGGCACGCAGGTCATCGAAGTGCGAACGGACGCCGCAGCGAGCCACGAGGAACGCGACGAACTCACCGAACGCGTCGCCAGCGAACTCTGACCCAGTTCTCAGTTCTCACCTGCCGACTCGACTTGGTCGGACGCAGATTCTGGCCAGTATTCGTCGTGGACGAGCGCGCCGGCCGCCGCGAACACGACGGCGTATGCGGCGCAGAACGCGCCGGCGGCCGCGGCGTCCGGGCCGAACGTGACTGACGCGAACCCCACGTCTCGCGTGTACGTCGCCACTGGGACGGCGGCGAGCGCGACGCCAGCGTACCCGAGTGCGACGCGCACGCCGACTTCCAGGGGTCTGCCGACTCGCAGGCGGTCGGCAGCGGCGAGCAGGAAGCCGGTCGCGAACAGGGCGAGCGGCGGGACGACGGCGAGTTCCGCGTCCCAGACCGGCGTCTGCTGGAGGGCGACGGTCCGGTGCAGCGTCTGGCCGAACGCCGACGCCGTGAACTCCAGGTCGACGTAGTGGCTCGCGTAGAAGAACCAGCCGACGGCCTCCACGACGTCGGGTTCCAGCCAGTCCGCGACGCTGCCCAGGGCGTCCGCGAGGCCCGGGCCGAGCAGCGCCGCGATTTCCTCGACGACGGCCGAGGAGCCGTCGAGTTCGTCGCGCTGCAGGACGAACGTAGCCGCGGCCCCGGCGAGGAAGGCGGCGACGCCGGCGGCGGCGCCGACGGCGGTGGCGCGGCCGTCCCGCCAGAGCGTCCGGGGGAGTGCCATACGCGTCGGTTCCGCGGACTCGCCATAAGCGTGCGGGTCGCAGACCAACGGGCGCCGCGTGCGGCGGGCGTCGGGCGTGCGCCGGTGTAAACGCTTTTGCGCGACGGCGCCGGACGCCCCGGTATGGTCTCTGAGCTCTTCGACGCCGACCGCTGGGAGCCGGTCGCAGACCGCGACTACGAGGACATCACCTATCACCGCGGCACGGACGTCGACGCCGTCCGCATCGCGTTCGACCGCCCCGAGGTCCGGAACGCGTTCCGCCCGGGCACTGTGGACGAACTGTACGACGCGCTCGAACACACGAAACGCCAGTCGGACGTCGGCTGCGTCCTGTTGACTGGGAACGGCCCGAGTCCGAAAGACGGCGGGTGGGCGTTCTGCTCGGGCGGCGACCAGTCCGTGCGCGGCGAGTCCGGCTACGAGTACCGCGGCGACGACGAAGCCAGCGAGGCCGAAGACGAGACCGTGCGGAAGGCGAAGGCTGGCCGTCTCCACATCCTGGAAGTCCAGCGCGCGATTCGTTTCATGCCGAAGCCAGTCGTCGCCGTCGTCCCCGGGTGGGCAGTCGGCGGCGGGCACAGCCTCCACGTCGTCTGCGACATCACGCTCGCCAGCGACGAGCACGCGAAGTTCCTGCAGACCGACCCGGACGTTGCGTCCTTCGACGCCGGGTTCGGCTCCGCGTACCTCGCGAAGCAGGTCGGCCAGAAGAAGGCGCGCGAGATTTTCTTCCGCGGGAAGACGTACAGCGCCGAGGAAGCCGTCGACATGGGGATGGCGAACGAGGCCGTCCCGCACGACGACCTTGAGGACGTCGCGCTGGAGTGGGCCGACGAGATGGCGTCGAAGTCCCCCACCGCGATGCGGATGCTGAAGTACGCGTTCAACATGGCCGACGACGGCCTCGTCGACCAGCAAGTGTTCGCGGGCGAAGCGACCCGCCTCGGCTACATGACCGAGGAAGCGAAGGAGGGGCGCGAGGCGTTCATGGAGGGACGGGAGCCAGACTTCTCCGACTACCCCTGGTACTACTGACCGACGCTCTCCGCCGACACCCCACTGGGGTCGGCGTCACTCCGCCGCCGTCGGTCCCTGTTCGTCTACGGCCGCGAACGGCACCGGCGATTCGACGGTGTCCCGTGCCGGCCCGCCGACGATGGCACCTGGTTCTCGCGGGAGTTCGACGCGAAACACGCTCCCCGACGGCCCCGTTTCGCGGAGTTCGACGCGGCCGCCGTAGTGGTGGACGAGTTTCCGCACGAGGTACAGGCCGAGGCCGTGGTCGGCGGTGCGCTGGCTGGGGCGCTCGAACAGCGACTCGGCGTCCGCGTCCGGGATGCCCGGGCCGTTGTCAGCGACGTCAACGACCACCGACTCGTCGTCGGCGTCGACGGTGACGGACACGCGCGGCGTGTCGCTGTCGTTGTGGACGACGGCGTTCGCGAGCAGGTTCCCGAACACGCGCGCCAGCAGTGCGTCCGCCGGGACTTCCACGGTCTCGGGCGCGTCGACGTCCACGACGACGTCCTCGTCGAGGTCGGTGAGTTTCGCGGCCTCCGTCCTGACGACGTCCGCGACGTCCACGGGTTCCAGCGACGACCGGCCGTCCGCGGCCTGCAAGAGCACGCGGACGTCCTCGATGACGGTGGTGATGTCGTCGCTCTTCCGGCGTATCGTCTCGCTGTACTCGCGGCCGGGCGTCCCCTCGTCGTGTTCGTCCGCGAGGAGCGCGGCGTACCCGGAGATGACGTTCGAGGCGTTCAGGACTTCGTGGCGCAGGAGGCTGTTGAGGTAGTCCAGGAGGTCGCGCTGGACTTCCAGGTGTTCGGCGCGCACGGCGCTGCGCTCGGCTTCTAGCGCCTTCTGGATGGCGCGCGCTTCGGTGACGCCGACGCCGACGCCGATGCCGGCGCCGACGCCGACCCCCCACCGGAGCCAGCTGACCGCGAGCAACCACGAGTCCACTGGCATCACGGCCATGAGTGCGAAGTTCAGCAGCGTCGATGCGCCCGCGCCGGCCACCGTCCACCACCAGACGCGCCGGTGCAGGCGCTCCTCGATGTCGCTGTCGGCGAGCCAGTAGCCCGCGTACGCGGTGCCGGCCACGAACGGCGCTACCGTGAGGACGCCGACGTAGAACTCGCCAGTGAACACGACTTCCGGGGCGGACGCAGGCGTCACGAGTCGGACAGCGACCTCGGCGCCGACGACGACCGCGAGCGCGGCGGCCAACCCCACCAGCCGTCCCGGGACTCGGCTCTCCGAGCGGAACGGCGGGAAACTCATACTGTCCACAGACGCGCTAAGCGCTGCATAAGCGCTGTGTTTGGTATCGTAGACGCCGGCACCGAATAGAACGCCCACTCGGTGGGCAGCGTGCCGCAGAGCGTTTCGGTCGGGCACTGAGACGACGGACTTTTCAGTCAAACTCCGCTCGCCACGGCCAGGATGTTCGGACTACTGCGACGACCTGCGAGCGGCGGCGCTCGCCGTCACGCGCTCGACAACCCCTCTCGCGACGAGTCGACGCCGCCCTGACGATGCTCGGCGCCTGGTACCTCCTCGGCCTCGAAGACGCGACGTGGCCCGAGCGCGCGCTGTTCGCCGTCACGATGGGCGCGATGATTGCCCTGGCGACGGTCGGCTTCCTCCGCCCGACGGCGCTCAGTGACGCGCTCGGCGGCGCCTTCGACTGGGTGCTCCGGTACTTCGGCTGGTGGTTCATCCTCCTCGGGTTCGTCCTCCTGGTCGCCGTGCTCTGCGTGACGTTCTCGAAGTACGGCCGCCTCCGCATCGGCGGCCCGGACGCCGAACCCGAGTTCGACACGTTCTCCTGGCTCTCGATGGTGTTCACCGTCGGGTTCGGCGCGTCCATCCTCATCTGGGGCGTCGGCGAACCGGTCTCCATCTTCCAGAACCCGCCGCCGAAACCCCACCCCGTGGACGGCGCGTCGCTGAAGTCGATGGCGCTGGCGTTCATGTTCGTCCACGAGGTGTTCCCCGGACTCGCGATGTGGTACCTGCCGGTCGCGCTCGCGTTCGGCGTCGTCGTCTACACGCAGGGCGTCGGCGAGTACAAGATTTCCGCGATGCTCTCCGGCGTCGTCGACCAGGACTCGTATCCCGGCTTCCACTGGACCGTCGACCTCGCCGCCATCGTCGCGACCATCGGCGGCATCGCCACCACGCTCGGGTTCAGTTCGCAGACGATGGCCGCCATCCTCGGCGGCGTGTTCGGCCTCGAAGCCGCCTCGCTCACGTACGGCATCTTCGCGCTCATCGGCGCCGTCTTCCTCACGGACGTCTGGCTCGGCCTCCGGAAGGGCATCCGGAACGCCGCCCGCGCGACCATGGTCTTCATCGCGCTCGCGATGGGCTTGCTGGTCGTCGTCGGGCCGACCCTGTTCATGTTCGAACTCGGCCTGGACGCCACCGGCGTCTGGCTCAGCAACCTCACGCGCATGATGCTGTACACCGACCCGACGGCAGCCGGCAACTGGGCCGCCAACTGGACGGGGTTCTGGTGGGCGTGGTGGGCGGCGTGGAGCATCTTCGTCGGCAGTTTCGTCGCGCGCGTCTCCAAGGGCCGCACCGTCCGCGAGATGTTCGCCGTGCTCGTCGTCGCGCCGACGTTCCTCACGTGGATTCAACACCTCGTCATCGGCGGCTGGGTGCTCTCCCCGCAGTACGTCGGCCCGGTCGGTGACGCGATGGCCGCGGACGGCATCCCCGCCGCCATCGCCGCCGCGCTGAACGCGACGCCGTACGGCACCCTGCTCGCCGTGCTGTTCGTGTTCGTCATCGCCGGCTACATCATCACGTCCCTGGACTCCGCGGTGTTCATGATTTCCGCCATCACGCTCGGCGACGAAGACCCGAACGCCCGCAACCGCGCGTGGTGGGGCGCACTCCTGGCGTTCTTCGGGATGATGAGCCTCGAACTCCAGAGTTTCGCCGCCATCCAGTCGCTGTCACCGCTGCTCGCGCTCCCGTTCACGCTGTTCCTGCTGGCCATCGTGTACGCGGCCTACCGGAGCGCGCGCGACTACGCCGAGAACGCAGACCGCGTTGACGTCGAACCCGGGTCGCTGCTCTCCGACCAGGACCGCAGTACGGACGTCGCATCCAGCGACGACGACTGACCGGCCCCGTCCGTCTGTCAGTCCCGCGGTCAGTCGAGTTCGGCGTCCGGCACGCGAACCGCGTCCGTGTCGGAGACGACGATGCGGACGCCGTCCTCGTAGTCCGGGTCGACGGACGCCGACCAGCCGTGGACGGACGCCAGCATGTCCACGTTCGGCAGCGTGATGCCGGCCTCGGTGTCCGGGACGGCGCTCCCGTACTCGAAGAACTGCTCCGGGTCGCTGGCGTCGTGGGACTCGCCGTCGCCCGCCACCGCGAACCAGTCGTCGCCGCGCTCGACGACGACCTCGCTGGCGCCGTTGTGCGCGGCGAACTCGAACGCGCTCGCGAACAGTTCCCTGAGGCGGACCGGGTCGGCGACCACGCTGCCGTCGCCCTCGCCAGCGAACGAGACGGACAGCGTCAACTCGCCGGTCTCGGCGTGGTCGAACGCCTCGCGTGCGGCCGTCTCGAAGTCCAGGCGTTCCGTGTCGCCGAGGGTCTTCCCGTGGCGCGCGAGCACGGACAGGTCGTCGACGATGTCCGTCATGCGGTCTGTCATGTCCGACGTCGCGCGCAGCGATTCTCGCGCGCCCTCGACGTCACCGTCCGCGAGGGCGTTGCCAGCGAGGTCGACGCGGCCGCCGACAATCTGGAGCGTGTTCAGGAGTTCGTGGCGGA
>JBDGQF010000243.1:0-7508 GCA_042219255.1 Halobacterium sp.
GCCGTCCTGCTCGCCGCGGCGGCGCTCGACGCGCGGTCGCTCGCCCGCGCCCGGACGCACGCCGGCGCGCCGCCGTCACCGAACTCCGGGTGGCCGATGGCGACGCTCGCCGCGGTGCTCGACGTCCGCCTCGCGAAGCGCGGCGTCTACGACCTCCCGCTCGGTGAGGACTTTCCGAGCGTGGGGGAAAGCCACCGTGGCGTCCGCGTCGTCGGTGTGGCAGGCATTCTCGCATACGTGATCGCCGCGCTGGCGGCGTCCGCCGCAAGTCCGGGGGTGGTCGCGTGGCCGTAGCCGCCGTCCGCGGCGCGCTCGGGTTCCTCACGCGCCTCCGCGTCGGCCACAGCGAGACCGCGTGGGCGGCGTTCCGCGCGTCCCCGTGGGCGTTCCCCGTCGCCGGCTACGCCGTCAGCGCGCTCCTCGCCGTCCCGTTCGCCGTCCAGCGCGCGCCGCTCCCGCCGGCCACAATCGCGTTCGCGTACCTCGTCGCCGTGTTCGCCGTCACCGGCATCAACCACCTGGACGGCGTCGCGGACGCCGGCGACGCCGCGGTCGTCCACGGCGACGCCGACGACCGGACTGCCGTCCTCAAGGACACGACGGTCGGCGTAGGCGCCGTCGCTGCCGTGGGCGTCGTCCTCCTCGGTCTCGCGCTCGGCGCAGTCGGCGTCGCCTCGCGCCCGTCCCGTATCGCCGTCGGCGTCGTGGTCGCGGCGGAAGTCGGCGCGAAAGCCGGGATGGCCGCGGTCGCGTGCCTCGGGACTGCCGCGCACGAGGGCCTGGGGTCGCAGTTCACGGAGCGCGCGTCCCGCCGCGACCTGCTCGCTGTCGCCGCCGTCGCGCTCCCGGCGGTCGCCGTCTCGTGGCCGTCGCCGGCCGCCGCCGGCGCGCTCGCCGGTGCAGTCCTCGCCGGACTCGCCGCGCTGGCGTGGCTTTCGCGCCTGCTCGGTGGCGTGAACGGCGACGTCTTCGGCGTCGTGAACGAGGTCGGTCGCGTCGTCGGCCTGCACGTGGGGGTGGTCGCGTGGACGCTCTCCTGATGTGCGGCGGCCGCGGCACGCGTCTCGACAGCGACGCCGAGAAGCCGCTGTTCGAGGTCGCTGGCCGGCCGATGGTCGACCACGTCCGGGACGCGCTCGCTGAGAGTCGCATCGACACGACGTACGCCGTCGTGTCGCCGCACGCGCCGGAGACGCATGCTCACGTCGCCGACGAGCTACCGGTCATCGAAACGACCGGCGAGGGGTACGTCGCCGACCTCATGACGGCGCTGGAGACCGTCGAAACGCCCGTGCTGACCGTCGCAGCGGACGTCCCGCTGCTGGACGGCGACGTGGTGAATACAGTATTGGACGCGGCAGCGGGGTCGACGAGCGTCCGCGTGCCGCGCGCGCTGAAGGAACTCCTCGGCGTGAGCGCGGACGAGGACGGCGCGTGGGTGCCGACCGGCGTCAACGTCGTCGGCGACGACGAGGACAGCGTGTTCCGGAGTTACGACGCGCGCCTCGCCGTGAACGTCAACCACCGGTCGGACACCGCCGTCGCCGAACGCCTGCTGGACGCCGCGACCGAAGGAGCGAACAGCGCCGGGCGCGTGGAGGGAGACGATGGACCCTGACGCCGTCCGCGACGCCGGCCGCGTGCCCCACGGCGGCAGCGACGACCCGGACGTCCTCGACTTCAGCGCGAACGTGAACCCGCGGACGCCCCCTGGCGTGCGCGACGTCTACGAGCGCGCACTCGGCGACGCGGCGCGGTATCCGGACGACGACTACCCCGAGTTCCGTGCGGCGGCGGCCGACTACGTCGGCTGTGACCCCGAGCGCATCGTGCAGACGCCGGGCGGGCTCGCCGGCCTCCGCCTCGCCATCGAGACGCGCGTCCAACGGGGCGACAGCGTGCTCGTCCCGTATCCGAGTTTCGGCGAGTACGCGCGCGAGGTCGAGTTACAGGGCGCGGAGCCGGTGTTCGTTCCCCACGACGAGCTGCTCGACGCCGACCCGAGCGGGCACGCGATGGCAGTCGTCTGCGACCCGAACAACCCGACCGGCGACCTGTACGACCGCGAGGCGTTGCTGGCGTTCGCCGCGCGCTGCCGTGACGCCGGCACGGAACCGCTCGTCGACGAGGCGTTCCTCGGGTTCTCGGACACCGAGTCGCTGGCGGGCACGGAGGGCGTGCTGGTCGCGCGCTCGCTCACGAAGCTGTTCGGTCTGCCGGGCCTGCGCGCTGGCTTCCTCGTCGCGCGCGGCGACCGACTCGACGACCTCCTGACGGCACGCCGCGCGTGGAACCTCGGCACGCCGGCGGCCGCCGTCGGCGCGCACGCGATGCGACAGGACGAGTTCGTCGCCGAAACCCGCGACCGCGTCGACAGCGAGCGAGCGCGGATGCGTGACGCGCTCGCCGGCCAGTTCGACGTCCACGAGTCGAGCGCGCCGTTCCTCTTGCTCGCCGTCGGCGACCGGGACGTCGACTCGCTGGTCGCCGCGGCGCGCGAGCAGGGCGTCGTCGTGCGGGACGCGACGACGTTCCGCGGCCTGGACTCGCACGTCCGCGTCGCCGTCCGCACTCCCGAGGAGAACGACCGCCTGCTGGAGGTGCTCGCGGGTGTTTGACGCCGCGACGCGCGACGACGTCCTCCGCCTGGAACACGCCGGTGCGCGCTGGCTGTCGACTGGGTGGGACGGTGGCCACAGGGATGCAGACTGCGCGTTTAACGTCACCGTCCCCGAGGGCTGGGACCCGGACGACACCGCCGCGTACGTCGACGGACGGCTCTCGGACGCCGGCTTCGAGCGCAGTCCGAGCGCGCCTGTCCTCTTGACGGGCGTCTCCCAGCGCCACGCCCGCGTCGCGCGCTGCGGCCCGGTCGAGGTGGCGGCGACCGTCGGCCTCTCGAACCCGGCCGCGCTCCCGATGGAGCCAGCGGACGGGACGCTCCCGCGCGAGGCGGACGCGCCCCCCGGGACGGTGAACGTGTTCGTCGGGACGACGCGGGCGCTGGACGACGCCGCGCTCGCGAACCTGGTCGCCCTCACCGCGGAGGCGAAGGCCGCGACCCTGCTCGACCTGGCCGGCTTTCCCGGCACGACGACCGACGCCGTCGTCGCGGCCTGCGACCCCGGCGGCGAGCCGTCGGCGTTCTCGGGGAGCGCGACGGACGTCGGCGCCGCGGCGCGCGCCTGCGTCCGCGACGCCGTGCGTGCGAGTTTCGACAGCCGGTACGGCGACGATGACCCGCCCGAGTCGGTCGAAGACGCCAGGCACGGTGTCAGGACGGACGTCCAAGCGGACGTGTCGGCGCCGAGCGAGTGAGCGAAGCACTGCCACTGGAGGAACGTATACACCGCTGCAACCACATGGTGTGGTACCGTGCAACGAGACCGGGGCGTGGGCGCCGCCGCCCGCTGGAGTTTGACCGCTGTGCTCGCGGCGGCGTGCTGTACCGGGACGGCGGCCGCACACCCAGGGACTGTGGCTGGCGCGGCCGGCCTGGCGTTCTGGCAGGTGCTCGCGGCCGTCGCCGTCGGAAGTCTCGCGCTCGGCGTCGCCGCCGGCAGCCTCGTCCACCGACTCCCAGACCGGACGCCCGCGGTCTCCAGTCGCGTCCTCCACGCCGCGCTGCTCGTCGTCGGCGCGACGCTCGTCGCCCCCCTGCTCTCGGACGCGTCGACGGCCGTCGTCGCCGCCGTCGCCGTCGGCGTGTTCGGTGGCGCGCTCGCCCCGCTCGCCGCGTCCGCGTCGACTGTCACGCCCGCGCTCGCGACCGGCGGCGTGTTCGCACACCGCGCCGTCGAGGGCGTCGCGCTCGCAGGCGTCTACGCGGCTGACTCGGCAGTCACGCTCCTCGGCGTCGCCGTGCTGACGGGGCACGCAGCGCTCGAAGTCGCCGTCGTGTACGCCGCGAACGGCGACGCGCCGCGGCGCGCGTGGCTCGCAGCGCTCGGCGCGCAAGCAGTCCCGGTCGTGGTCGCCGCCGCCGCGTTCGCGCTCGGCGCTGTCTCACTGCCCGCACAGCAAGCGGTCGTCGCCGCTGCCGGCGGCGCGCTGCTCGCGACCGGCGTCCGCGCCGGCCTCCCGTCCCACGACGAGACGGACGCGGCCCCAGAATAGCCTTACTGCGAGGGCGCGTCGGGCGCGGCGTCCACGCGGTCGTGGATGTGGCCCTCGCGCTCGCGGAGGTGGCGCGGCCGCCGGTCGTTCTCGACGGCGAGCACTTCCGCGACAATGCTGTGCGCAATCTGGTACGGCGACCCGCCGCCCAGGTCGAGGCCGACCGGCGTGTACAGCGACTCCAGGGCCTCGTCGTCGAACGTCCGGCCCTCGTCCGCGAACGCCTCCAGCATCTCCTCGAAGCGTTCGCGCGGCCCCATCAGGCCGACGTACGGCGCCGGCGACGCGAGCAACGCCTCGACCGCGAGCCTGTCGTCCACGAAGTTGTGCGTCATCACGACCGCGTACGTCCGCTCGTCCAGGTCGACGTCCGCCGCGACCTGGCCTGGCGACGTCGTGACTGTGCGGTCTGCGTGCGGGAACCGGTCGGCGACGTCGACGCCGCCCCGGAACCCGACGACGGTGACGCGGAAGTCGTTTTTCGCCGCGAACTCGGTCACCGGGCCGACGTCGTGGCCGGTGCCGAACACCACGAGGTCGGACGGCGCCGCGATGCCGTCCACGAACACCTCGACGGTCTTCCCGTCCACGTCGACCGCCACTACGTCGGCGCGGCCGCGGCCCGCCAGGTCGTCGGCGACGCCAGAGAGCGCGTCTGCGGGCCACTCGGTCGAAGTCTCGCCGTCCGCGCCGACCAGTCGGTCCTCGTCCGGGTAGTAGTACGCGCGGTCGCCGTGCGCGAACTTCGCGCCGCCCGAGAGCACGGTGAGGACGGCGACGTCCCGGCCGTCCGCGAACGCCTCGACGACGCGGCGATAGCTCTCGTCCAGCGGCTCCAGTAACACGTCGATGACGCCGTTACAGCCGACGCCGAGGCCCCAGACGTCCTCCTCGTCCTCCATCAGGTCGTAGGTCACCGTCTCGGGCGTGCCGCGCCCGCGGACGCCGTCCGCCGCGGCGCGCAGTTCGTCCTCCAGGCAGCCGGCGGTAATCGCGCCGACGCCCGGGCCGCCGTCGTCCAGCAGCATCTTCGCGCCCGGCCGCCGGTACGCGTTGCCCTCGACGTCCACGATGGTCGCGAGGACGTCGGTGCCGTCCGCGTCGAGTCGTTCGTGAACGCGCTGTACGACTTCCGTCTCGGGAACGCTCCAGTTGCTCTCGGCCATGTCAGATGTGGATGTCGGGTGGGCGCTCGCGCGCCGCGTACACTTTCCGCACGCCGCTGTCGTGGAGGTCGGTGCCGCACGCGCCGTCCGCGACGGCGCGCCGCGCCGCCTCCGGGTCGTCGACCACCGCGCCCGCGAGGACGTCGACGCCGGCATCGAAGAACGCGTCGGGGAGCATCGACGCCGTCGCGCCGATGCAGACCACCGTCGCCGACTCGGGCGCCGCGTCGAGGTAGCGCGCGATGCCGCCGTAGACGAGCGCCGACCCAGTGACGAACACGACGTCCGCGTCAGTCATCGCGGCCAGCGTCTCGTCGCGCTCGAAGGTATGCAGCGTCACGCTCTCGGGCGTGGCTACGTCGCCGACGGCGTCGCGTTCGACGACCCGCACCTCGACGTCGCCGAACTTCCGGAACGCCGGCCGGAACAGGCCGACAGTCACGACGACGTCGACGCCCGGGTCGAGCAGCGCCATCGGGTCGCCCGTGCGCCACGCGACGTGTGGCGCGCTGAGCGCGTTCAGGGTCGCGACGCCGACGGCGCGCGTCAGGCGGCCGCCGGCCAGTCCGTCCTCGCGACTCGCGGCGCCGTGGCAGACGGCCGCGGCGAGCGCGCGCGGCGGGAGTTCGTCCCAGGGCGCGCGCTCCGGGACGGCGCCCGCTGGCCGGTGTGCGAGTCCCGCCATCCGGGCGGCGTCGCCCGCACTGGGGTCGGACGTCGATGCAGGCGCGTCGCCGGCACTGGCGGCGGCCGTCGATGCAGGCGCGTCGCCGTCCGGCGCGAGTTCCACGAGGACGGCGGCGTCGCCGACGGTTACGCGCTCGAACGCCACGCGCTCGCGGTCGGTTCTCGCGTCGACGTCGTCCAGCACTGCCGCCAGGAGTTCGTCAGTCACGGGCGCTCACGCTCCCCGCTGTCCCGGTTCCGCGGGTCGTACTCGTAGCCGACGGGGCCGTCCAGGCCGCGGCGCTCCAGTTGCTCGGCGGCCGCCGCGAGGTCGCTCGCCGCCGCGAACCCGAACAGGGCGTCCAGGTACGGTTCGACGGTGGCCATGCCGCGCGACGCCGGTTCGAACGACGGCGACACCGCCAGGGGGTTCAGCCAGACGACGGCGCCCGCGCGGTCGGCGAGCCACGTGACGCCGTCCGCGAGCAAGTCCGGGTCGCCGACGTCGAGGCCGTCGCTCACGACGACCACGACGGTCCGGTGGTCGACGGCGTGCGGGGCGTCGCGGCGCACCGCGTCGAACGCGGCGCCGATTTTCGTGCCGCCGCCCCACTGGACTTCCGCCGCGCGCAGCGCCGCCGCGGTCGACCCGCGGGCGCGCGACACCGTCTCCGTCGCCTCCACGACGTCCGTGTCGAAGAGGAACACGCGCGCGTCCATCGCCGCCGACGCGAGGCGGTCGACGAGCGCCAACAGCGCGCCGCGGTCTATCGTGTCCAGCACGGAGCCGCTGACGTCCACGAGCAGACAACACCGCACCTCGCTCACGGCGTGCGCCTCGCGCGGCACGTCCAGCGGCGCGCCGCCGGTCTGGAGGCTCGCGCGCAACGCGGCGCGCGCGTCCACGACCGGGCCGTCGGGTGCGCGCGTCGTCCGGCGGCCCGGCAGGGTCGCGAGCGCGTCCACGAACCGGTCGATTGCCGCGACGTCGGCGCCCGAGGGCGCCGGCACCGCGTCGTCGACGAGTTCGCTGCCGCCGCTGGCGCTGTACCGGCGCGCGTCGCTCCCGCCGGACTCGCTGGGCCGCTCGCTCGCGGCGTGCGCGCGCCCGGTCGGAATCCGGACGTCAACCTCGCCGCCGTCGCCGTCCGCGTCCAGTTCCGGCGGGTCGGCGTCCGGGAGCGAACCCGGGTCGCCCCTGTCGCCGCCGTCACCGCCCGCCATCGCTCCTTCGTCCTCGCTGTCGCTCTGGTCGTCGGGCGACGGGCCGTCGTGCGCGGTGGCGATGCGGTCGAGGCCGCTCCGGAGGCGCTGCCAGAACTCGGGGAACGCGTCCTCGAACGCCGCGAGGTCGCTCTGCTCGGCGACGAGGGTCGCGCGCAGCGCCGCAGCGACCCGCTGCTCGTCGCCCAGACCGACGACGGCCAGCGCGCGGGCGGCATCCAGCAGCCCCGTCGCCGGCACCGTGACGCCGTCGCTGCGCAGGTCTGAGACGAGGCGGACGAGTTCCACGAGCACGTGCTCGCGCGCCGCGCCGAAGTCCGGCACGCCGTCGCCGCG
>JBDGQF010000243.1:7608-10848 GCA_042219255.1 Halobacterium sp.
GAGCGGGCGTCGCCGTCCGCCGACGGTGTGTCGCGGGCCATGGTCAGTCGCCGGCGACCTGTTCCTCGGCGGCCGCCGCGGCCGCCTCCAGTTGTTCAAGGAGTTCCGTGTCGACGCTGGAGACGTCGTTGGCCTCCTTCAGCAGACAGCCGATAGTGCGCTCGATGTCCGTCGCCGACAGCGGTTCGTCGTCCTCGTCCAGCCGTAGCTGTGCGACCGCGTGCGCCCAGTCGAGGGTCTCCGCGACCCCGGGCTGTTTGAGGAACGACTCCTCGCGGAGGCGCTGGACGACCGCACACACTTCCGCGGCGACAGCGGCGTCCAGTTCCGGGACTTTCCGGCGGACGATGTCGTACTCCGTCTGGAACGACGGCGGCTCCACGTGCAGGTAGAGACACCGCCGCTTCAGCGCGTCGCTCAGCCCGCGCGTCTGGTTCGACGTGAGCACGACGACCGGCGGCTGGTCGGCGCGCACCGTCCCCAGTTCCGGAATCGACACCTGGAAGTCCGACAGCAGTTCCAGCAGGAACGCCTCGAACGCCTCGTCCGCGCGGTCGATTTCGTCCACGAGCAACACCGGCGGGTGGTCGCCCTCCGTTCGGAGCGCGTGCAACAGCGGTCGTTCCAGCAGGAACTCCTCGTCGAACACGGACGGCGCGGACGGCTGACCGTCCACGTCCGTCGCGTCCGGTGCTTCCGTCTCACTGCTCGGGTCGGCCGGCGGGTCGCCGGCGACGCCGCGCTCGTCGGCCTGCACCGCGAGCAGTTGCTTCGTGTAGTTCCACTCGTAGAGCGCGTTCTCCGCCGTCAGCCCCTCGTAGCACTGGAGGCGAATCAGCTCCGTGTCGAAGCTCTCGGCGAGCGTCTTCCCGAGTTCGGTCTTCCCGCTGCCCGGCGGCCCCTCCACGAGGAGCGGCCGGCCAAGCTGGAGCGCGAGCGCGACTGTCGTCACCGTGGTGTCGTCGGCGACGTAGTCGGCGGCCTCGAATCGCTCGCGGAGGCCGTCCTCGGTCAGCGACGCGAACGCGCTCGCTTCCTCGTTCACGGCTCCACCTCCGCACCGTCGCCGAGGTAGTCGCCTGGGTCGGCCGCGAACGAGTCCGCGCAGCCGCGACAGCAGAAGTAGTACGTCTCGCCGTCGTGGTCGACGGTCGCCGCGGCGTCGGCCGTGTCCACGGTCATCCCGCAGACCGGGTCGACGGCCTCTCCGGACGGCTCCTCGCCGGACTCGGTTTCGTCAGCGGTGTCACTCGCTGGGTCGTCGGCGTCCGCGCGCTCCGCTGCATCGGGCGCGGCGGCCGTGACGCCGGTGCCGGTTTCGGCGCGGACGTCGACGAGTTCCGCGAGCAGGCTCGCCGCGAGTTCCGGCGGCGAGCGCGCCGCGACGTCGACGCCGGCCGGGTTCGTCACCGCCGCGCGGACCGTCTCCGCGTCGACGCCGGCGAGGTCGGCGGCGCGCGCCGTGTCCTCGGTGGCGCGCTCGTCGCTCGCGACGAGACCGACGTACGGCGCGTCCGCAAGGACGCCGGCGGCGATGCCACGCGCGTCGTAGCGGCCCATCGACGCCACGACCACGAGCGGCGCGGTGCCGACGGCGTCCGCCACCGCGTCCGGGTCGACGGTCGAGACGATGGTCGTGGAGTCGGGGACGTCGCGGTCGGCGTCCGCGTCGTCGACGACGAGCGTCACGTCGAAGTCGAGTTCCGCCGCCAGCCGCGACAGCGTCTGCGCGACCGGCGAGTCACCGACCACGACGAGTCCCGTGGTCGGCGTCACCGGTTCGACGAACACTTCCAGCACGCCCTCGCTGTGACACCGCATCGGGAACGCGTCCAGGCCCGGCCGGTCGACCGTCTCGGGGTCTGGCGCGATGCCGACGAGTCGCGGGTCGCCGGACTCGATGGCGTCGCCCGCCTCCCGCACGACCACGGACTGCGCGCACGCCGCGCCGCCCACCCAGCCGTACAGGTCGCCGTCCGCGGTGACGACGGCGCGGTCGCCGACGTTCGCGGACACCGGTGGCTCGCGGCGCACGACGGTCGCTCGCGCGTACGGTACGCCGCGCTCGGCGAGGTCGCGCTCGACCGCCGCCACGTCGTCCGCGGCCGGCCGCTCGGACTCCTCGCCCGTCATGGCGACTGTCGTGGGTGCGCGTGGTCGGCCATCGGTCGAATCAATCGTCTGCCGGCCCGCTGGCGTCGTCCAGTTCGAACGTCACGTTCTGCGCTGGCTCCTGGGCGAGCCCGACCTCGTCGAGTTTCTCCCAGACGACGTCCGGCGTCATCGGCATCTCCACGTGGGAGACGCCGGCGTGCGTCATCGCGTCCGCCACCGCGTTCACGATGGCGGGCGGCGACCCGACGGTCGGCGACTCGCCGACGCCCTTCGCGCCGATGGGGTGGTGTGGGGACGGCGTCACCGTGTGCCCCGTCTCGAAGTTCGGAATCTCGTTCGCGGTCGGCAGCAGGTAGTTCATGAAGTCGCCACCGGTGACGTTGCCGTTGTCGTCGTAGGTGACTTCCTCCAGCATCGCCGTGCCGATGCCCTGCGCGAGGCCGCCGTGAATCTGGCCCTCGATAATCATCGGGTTGATGCGGTTGCCGCAGTCGTCGACCGCGACGAACTTCTCGAACTCGACCTCGCCGGTCTCGCGGTCGACCTCCACGACCACGACGTACGACCCGAACGGGTACGTCATCTCCGGCGGGTCGTAGTAGTTCGTCGCCTCCAGGCCGGGTTCCTCGCCGCCCGGGTGGTTCATGTACGCGCCCGCCGCGATTTCCGTGATGGTAATCGAGCGGTCTGGCGCGCCCGCGACGTGGAACTCGCCGGACTCGCGGTCCCACTCGATGTCGTCCTCGGCGGCCTCCAGTTCGTTCGCCGCGATGGACTTCGCCTTGTCGCGGACCTTGCGCGCGGCGACCGCTGCCGCGGCGCCCGCGACCGGCGTCGAGCGCGACCCGTACGTCCCGAGCCCGTACGGCTCGGTGTCGGTGTCACCGTGCTCGACGGTGATGTCGTCGACGTCCATCCCGAGCTCTTCGGCGACAATCTGGGCGAACGTCGTCTCGTGGCCCTGGCCCTGCGTCTGCACGCCCACGCGCAACACGGCGTTGCCAGTGGGGTTGACGCGCAGGTCCGCGGAGTCGAACATCTCGATGCCCGCGATGTCGCACTGCTTGCCCGGGCCGGCGCCGACGACCTCGGTGAACGACGAGATGCCGATGCCGAGCAGTTTGT
>JBDGQF010000256.1:0-10819 GCA_042219255.1 Halobacterium sp.
ACCCCGACAGCACCGCGGTCGTCGTCGTGGACATGCAGAACGGGTTCTGTCACCCGGAGGGGAGCCTGTACGCGCCCGCCAGCGAGGACGCCCTCGACCCAGTGACGGAGGTCGTCGGGCGGGCGCGAGACGCCGGCGCGAGCGTCGTCTACACGCGCGACGTCCACCCGCCGGAGCAGTTCGAGGACAACCACTACTACGACGAGTTCGAGCGGTGGGGCGAGCACGTCGTCGAGGGGTCGTGGGACGCCCAGTTGCACGACGACCTGGACGTCCGTGGGGACGACCACGTCGTGGAGAAGCACACGTACGACGCGTTCTACCAGACCGACCTCGAAGGCTACCTGGAGTCCCACGGCGTCGACGACCTCGTCGTCTGTGGGACGCTCGCGAACGTCTGCGTCCTCCACACCGCTGGCTCCGCCGGCCTCCGCGACTACCGCCCCGTCCTCGTGGAGGACGCCGTCGGGTTCATCGAGGACGACCACCGCGAGTACGCGCTCGACCACGCGGACTGGCTGTTCGGCGAAGTCGCGTCCCTGGACGACGTGGCGTTCGCGTGACGAGAGTTGTCGGGCCGGTGCGGCGCCGCGTCAGTGCAGCGACGTCGATTCGCTGGGCGTCTTCCGGACGATGTAGAGCGCACCGATGAGCACCGCGAGCAGGATGGCGAACCCAGCGGACGTCAAAAGCGAGTCCATCGCGGCGTGGTCTTCGGGGTGGAAGCTGATGACGCGGCGCGTGACGGCGATGATGCCGGTGATGATGACGATGCGGACGATGCTCTCCTCGCGCGTGTACGCGACGACCGTCTGGTAGATTTCGACGATGATGAACAGCAGGAGGACGGTGTCGATGAGCGCGATGACCTCGCTCGTCTGCGTGATGGCGCCCGTGCGGACGAGGTCGAGGATGTTGAGGCCGAGGTCGAAGACGCCGACGGCGAACAGGAGGACGAGGACGTACGCGGCGACGATTTCGACCGCCTGAATCAGTCGCTCGGTGACGCGGACGTGGTCGTCGACGTCCATGCGGCGTGCTACACGACGGCACACAATAAGCCCACTCGCCGCGCGGCCGCGACGCCGGCGGAGAGACACCGGCCGGACTACCGGACGCCGACGGTGACGCGGTCGCCGACGGCGAAGTCGTGGCCCGGCGCGACGAGTTTGACGCCGAGGCGGTCGACGCCCAGCCACAGCGAGAGCCCGTGAATCGGCGTCCCGTTGGCCGTCACGGTGCGGTCGCGCCACGCGACGGTGCGGTCGTCGGTGCGGTCGCCGACTGTCGTCCCGAGGAACGAGACCGTATCGCCGCCGTCCGCGGCAGTCTCGCTGTCGTCGGCCGCAGTCTCGCTGCCGTCGGCCGCAGTCTCGCTGCCGTCGGCCGCAGTCTCGCCGTCGCTGCCAGCAACCGTTGGAATCGCGCCGCCGCCCTCGTAGTGCGGAAAGCCGCCGTCGAGCACGGCGCCGTCGTCGGTCGCGACGCCAGCGGACCCCGCTCCTGGGTCCGGGTGTTCTGGCGCGTCGAGGAGCGCGTACGTGTCACCGGTCTCGACGACGGTGCCGGTGCCGTCCCACTCGACTGGCTCCACGCCGGCGTCCAGTTCCAGCGGGAGCGACCCGGACGCCCGCACAGGATCCTGGTCGTGGCTGCGGAACCCGAGGTGGACGTGGTTGGCGACCCACGGCGCGAAGAAGCCCGAGCGCACCATCCTGCCGAGGTCGTCGCCGACCGCGACGGCGTCGCCGGCGTCGACGGCGGGGTCGACGTGGAGGATGCGCGCGACGTACTCGCCCGCGTCGACGACGATGAGGTGGTCGTTGTCGGCGGCGTACGGCTTCGACGGACACCGGACGGTGCGCGTCTCCACGACTTCGCCGGCGACGGGACTGGGCGCGCGGTCGGACTCCGGGTAGAGGTCGACCGCGCAGCCGGCGTCGTGAGCGGGGTACGGCGAGTTGTAGAGGGACGCGCGCGGGTAGCGCGCGACCACGTCGGCGTCCAGCGTGACCATACCCGGGGTTGCGACCGTGAGGATTTACCGCCGTCGGTCGAACGGTGGGGTATGCGAGTCGTCCGCGGCCGCGTCGCCGACCGGGACGCCGACCGCCAGGTCACGCGCGACCTCCTGGCGTCCGTCAAGGAGACCGGCGACCCAGTGGTGCGCGTGTGGGCGCCGGGCAGACAGCTAGCGTTCGGGCGGCGGGACGCGAACGAGGACGGCTACGACCGCGCGAAGCAGGCGGCGCGCGACCACGGCTTCCCGCCCGTTGAGCGCCAGGTCGGCGGCCGCGCCGTCGCGTACACCGACTCCACACTGGCGTTCGCGCGCATCACGCCAACGGAGGACGTCCGCACGGGCCTCCAGGCGCGCTACGACGCGATGGTCGCGGACGTCGTCGACGCGCTCGCCGCGGTCGGCGTGGACGCCCACGAGGGCGAGCCGCCGGACTCCTTCTGCCCGGGCGACCACTCCGTCTCCGCGGCCGGCAAACTCGCCGGCATCGCCCAGCGCGTCACGAAGGGCGCCGCGCTCACGTCCGGCGTGCTCGTCGTGGACTGCCGCGACGAGATTCGCGCCGTCCTCACCGACGTCTACGGCGCGCTCGGCGTCCCGTTCGACCCGGACTCCGTCGGCAGCGTCGCGGCCGTCGGCGGCGACACAGAACGAGTCCGCGACGAACTGGAGCGCGCGCTCGTCGGCGACAGCGAGTACGAGGTCGTGCCAGCAGTCGACGTCTGAGGAGGAAGCATTCCCGGATGAGCGCGCGCCGAGGGCGTTCATCGGTCGTGATGTAGACGGAGGTCGCGGTTTCCGAACAGCACTACTCGAGAAGTCCACAGCACTTACGCGGTGTCCGGTCGGAGTCGGCGTATGGACGTCATTCGGAGTGCGACGCTGGCGGACGGCCGGGTGCGGGACGTGCGCATCGGGGCGGACGGCCGCATCGACGCCGTCGGCGAGGAACTGGACGGGGAGACGCTGGTGGACGCGAGCGGGAAGCGACTGCTCCCGGGGATGATTGACGCGCACGTGCACTTCCGGCAGCCCGGGTTCGGACACAAGGAGACGTGGGCGTCGGGGTCGCGGAGCGCGGCGGCGGGCGGCGTGACGACGGTGGTCGACCAGCCGAACACGGAGCCGCCGACGGTGACTGGGGCGGCGTTCGACGAGAAAGTCCAGTACGCGGCCGATTCGGTCGTGGACTGGGGAATCAACGGCGGCGTGACCGCGGACTGGGAACCGGAGTCGCTGTTCGACCGGCCGCTGTTCGCGCTCGGGGAGGTGTTCCTCGCGGACTCGACGGGCGACATGGGCATCGACGCCGACCTGTTCCGGGAGGCGTGTGGGCGTGCGGCCGACGAGGACGTGGTGGTGACGGTGCACGCGGAGGACGCCGACCTGTTCGCGCCGGAGGCGCGAGAGCGCGAGGACGCGGACGCGTGGAGCGCGTACCGGACGCCGGAGGCCGAGGAGGCGGCCGTCGAGCGCGCGGTCGCTGTCGGCGAGGACGCCGGCGCGACAATCCACGTCGCGCACACGTCGACGCCGGAGGGCGTGGACGCGGCGCGCGCGGGCGGCGCGACCTGCGAGGCGACCCCCCACCACCTGTTCCTGTCGCGGGACGACCTCGACGACCTGGGGACGTTCGGCCGGATGAACCCGCCGCTGCGCAGCGAACGGCGGCGCGAGGCGCTGTTCGAGCGACTCGCGGACGGCCGCGTGGACGTCGTGGCGACCGACCACGCGCCCCACACGCGCGAGGAGAAGGACGCGAGCATCTGGGACGCGCCCTCCGGCGTGCCGGGCGTGGAGACCGCGCTCCCGCTGCTGTTGAACGCCGCGCGCGAGGGGCGGCTGTCCTACGAGCGCGTCCGGGACGTCACCGCGGCGAACCCCGCCGAAATCTTCGGCGTCCCCCAGAAGGGGCGCGTCGAGGCGGGCCGGGACGCCGACCTCGTGCTGTTCGACCCCGAGGACGCCACCGACATCCGCGGCAGCGACCGCCACTCGAAGTGCGAGTGGACGCCGTTCGAGGGGATGCAGGGCGTGTTCCCGGAGTTGACGCTCGTCAGGGGGAGTGTCGTCTGGGACGGCGAGTCGGTCGCCGACCACGACGGCCGGAACGTCCGATAGCGGCGAGTCTGCGGGAGGCCAGAACGTCCGATAGCGGCGAACGGACGGCGCGGGCCGCCGGTACGGCTTTGTGGTGCGACGGCGACCAACGGGTATGCGAGTCGTCGTCGCGCTCGGCGGGAACGCGCTCGCGCCGGCGGGAGACGTGGGCGTGAGCGCGCAGCGCGAACGCGTCGGAGCGTGTGCCGACCACCTCGGCGCGCTCCACGACGCCGGCCACAGTCTCGTCGTCACGCACGGGAACGGCCCGCAAGTCGGAGTGCTCCTCCGCCAGCAGGAGGATAGTGACGCACCCGGGCGGCCGCTGGACGTGCTGGTCGCGGAGACGCAGGCACAGATTGGCTACCTCGTCCAGCAGGCCGTCGACGAGCGAATCGACGGCCGCGCCGCGTCGGTGGTCACGCAGGTCGCAGTCGACCCGGACGACCCGGCGTTCGACGACCCGTCGAAGCCGGTCGGCCCCTATCTGGACGCCGAGCAGGCGCGCGAGCGGGACGTGGAGACGCGCGAAGTGACGACGCCGGCGGGCGAGACGGCGTACCGGCGGGTCGTCGCGTCACCGCGCCCGCAGGCGGTGCTGGAGCGCGAGCGCATCACCAGCCTCGTCGCGGACGGCGCGCCGGTCGTCTGCGGCGGCGGTGGCGGCGTCCCCGTCGTCCTGGAGGAATCCGACGCCGGTGAGCGGACGGTGGCGGGCGTGCCGGCGGTGGTGGACAAGGACTACACGTCGCGCCTCGTCGCCGAACACGTCGACGCGCCGGTGCTCGTGATGGCGACGGACGTCCCGTACGCGTACACGGACTTCGGGACGCCGGCCGAGGAGCCAATCGAGGCGGCGACGGCCGACGAGATGCGGCGCTACCTCGACGACGGCGAGTTCGGCGAGGGGAGCATGCGGCCGAAAATCGAGGCGTGCGTGGGGTTCCTGGACGCGGGCGGCGAGCGCGCCGTCGTCGCGTCCACCGACGACGTCGAGGCCGCCGTCGAGGGCGACGCCGGCACCCAGATTCGGCCGGCGTGACGGCGGCGGTCAGACGCCGTACGGGAGCGCCGCCACCGCCGCGCCGACCATGCCGCCGCCGCCGAACGCGACGAGGACGGCCATCGCCTGGCGCGCGCCCGCCGCGGAAAACCCCTCGGAGATGCCGAGTTCGCGCGAGAACCCCTCCATCGCGTCACCGGACATGACGACGCCCGACCACCCGAGGAGGCCGACGGCGAACGCGAGCGCGGGCAGCGAGAACGCGACTTCGCTCGCGCGCCGCGGCACGACAGCCACAGCAACCAGTCCGTAGAACAGGACGGCGGCGAGCGCGGCGCCGAAGCCGGCGGCGCGGGCGAGCAACCGCCAGTCGCGGCCGGCGTCCTCGGCGCCCGGCATGCGTCAGTCGACCGTCTCCCGCATGCGCGGGTCGAGGGCGTCACGCATCCCGTCGCCGAGGAGGTTGAACCCGAGCACGAGGATGGCGAGGAACAGCCCCGGGAACAGCGACATCCACCACTTCCCCGTGAGCAGGCCGTTCTCGACGCCTTTCGCGAGCATCGCGCCCCAGGACGGCGTGCCGGCTTGCGCGCCGAACCCGAGGAACGACAGCGCCGCGAGGTCGATGATGGCGAGCCCGAAGTTCAGCGTCGACTGCACCGTAATTGGCGCCAGCGAGTTCGGGAGCACGTGCCTGAACAGCACTCGCGGGTCGCGCGCGCCGAGCGCTTCGGTGGCCTCGATGTACTCGTCTTCGAGGACTTTCAGCGCGGCGCCGCGGACGACGCGCGCGAACCGGGGCGTGTACACGAGCACGAGCGCCGCCGTCGCCTTCCAGAGGCCGGCGCCGAAGATGGCGACGAGCGCGAGCGCCAGCAGGAGGGACGGGAACGACAGCAGGACGTCCATCGTGCGCATGATGACGTTGTCCGTCACGTCGCCGTAGTACGCGGCGATGATGCCGAGCGTGACGCCCGCCACCGTGGACAGGCCGACCGCGACGGTGCCGAACTTCAACGCAATCCACGCGCCGTACAGCGTGCGCTTGTAGATGTCGCGGGCGGACGCGTCCGTCCCGAACAGGCGTTCGTTCGCCGGGCCAGGGCCCGCCCACCCCGGTGGCGCGCGGTTCGGGACGCCGGAGCCGAGTTCGGAGTCGATGAGCGCCGACAGGTCGAGGAAGACCCGCGAGTAGACGGCGATGACGAGCATCCCCGCGATGATGGCGAGGCCGACCAGCGCCAGGCGGTTCGAGAGGAGTTCCGAGAGGAACGGCGACGACCGGAGGCGGTCGACGACGCTGCGGTCCTCGAAGACGTCGTCGTCGTGGGTTTCCGTGTCAGTGCTCATGGGTTACTGTTGGATGCGGGGGTCGAGGTAGCTGTACGTGATGTCGACGCCGAGGTTCACGAGCGTGAACAGTAGCGCGAACGTCAAGACGGTGCCCTGGACGACCGGGTAGTCGTTCGCGCCGATTGCGGCGACGATGAGCGTGCCGATGCCGCCGATGCCGAACACCGTCTCGGTGAGGACGGCGCCGCCGAGCAGGCCGCCGAACTGGATGCCGATGACGGTGACGACCGGAATCAGCGCGTTCCGGAACCCGTGTTTCATGATGGTGATGCGGGCGCCCTGGCCTTTCGCGCGAGCGGTCCGCATGTAGTCCTGGCGGACGACTTCCAGCATCGACGACCGCATCATCCGCGAGATGAGCGCCATCGAGTAGATGCCGATGGTCACCGCTGGCAGGAACATGTGCATGACCGCGGACTGCCACGCGGAGACGTTCCCGAGCAACAGCGTGTCGACGGTCAACATCCCCGTGAGCGGCCACGACGTCTGACTCGTGATTCGGATGACCTCGAAGAACGGCACGGGGACGCTCACGCCCGCCAGGCCGAAGTCGTAGACCTCGAACCAGAGCGCGGGGAGGTACGTGTCCGGCGGCAGGAACGTGAACGGCAGCCAGCGGTTGTCGAGGAAGATTGTCGACCCGATGCGGCCGCTGGCGGGGAAGATGCCGAGGTACGTCGAGAACGCGAGGATGAGCAGCGGGCCAGACCAGTAGATGGGAATCGAGATGCCGGACAGCGCGCCGATGCGGCCGACGTGGTCGACGATGGTGTCCTGCTTGATGGCGGAGACGATGCCGACCGGGATGCCGAGCAGGATGCCGATTAGCTGGCCGTACAGCGCGAGTTCGAGCGTGACGGGGAGGCGGTCGACGAGCACGCTGCGCACGCTGTTGCCTTGCGCGACCTGGTAGGACTCGCCGAAGTTGAACTGGACGGCGTCGGTCAGGAAGTCGACGTACTGGACGAACAGCGGTTTGGTCAGGCCGAGGTCTCGGCGTAGCTGTCGCACCTGGGACTCGGGGGCGCGCTGGCCGAGAATCAGGCGCGCGGGGTCGCCCGGTGACAGGTGGAGGATGACGAAGACGAACGTCGCTACGCCGAGCAGCACGGGCACGAGCAACAGCAGTCGTTTCAGGATAAACCGCTTTGAGACCATGAGTGCGAGGGGGGTCGGGCGATGATGGCTCGCCCGGACGGATTAAGGTTACTCTACGCCAGTTCGACGAGTTCGAGGTACGGGCCGCCGACCGAACTCACCGTGTAGCTGTCCGCGTTCACGGACTGGTGGATGCCGCGGATGAGTTCCGCGTAGTCGATGAACACCCACGGCGCCTGGTCGTGGGCAATCTTGGTGGCTTGCGTGTAGAGGTCGCGCCGGGTCGCCTGGTCGTACGTCGTCTGGCCCTGGTCGACGAGGTCCATGAACTCGGTGTTCGCCCACGCGGAGATGTTCGAGGCGTTGCCCTTGTTCTCCCACGCGACGTGGGACTGGCCGTCCGGGACGTCGCTGGGGTCTACGCCGGGGTGCAGGAGGACGTACAGGAAGTTGTCCGGGTCGGCGTTGTCCGTGTACCAGCCGAGCAGGCAGGCGTCGTGCTGGCCGCCGTACGTGTACTCGATGTACGAGCCGAACGTCGAGAACTGGTTGATGTTGACGGTGAGGCCGATGTCCTCGAGGTCGGACTTGATCTGGTTGGCGGTCTGAATCGGACTCGGGTTGTAGCCGCGCGGGTTCGAGAACGTCGCGAGTTCGAACTCGAGGTCGGCGTGCCCGGCTTCCTCCAGCAGGGACTGTGCTTGCTCGGGGTCTTGGGGGTACGGGCTGATGTCCTCGTTGTGTCCGAGGACGTCCGGCGGGAGCGGCTGGTCGGCCTGCACGGCGAAGCCCTGGTAGATGGAGTTCACGATAGCTTCCGTGTTCACGGCGTAACTGATTGCGCGCCGCACGCGGGGGTCGCGGAACTCCTCGCGGGCGGCCTGGTTGAACGCCATGTAGCCGACGTTGATGCCGTTCTTGCGCTTGATTGACGCGCTGTTGGAGCTCTGGACTTGCTGGATGGACTGCGCGTCGAGGTTGTCCGTGATGTGCGTGGCGCCGTTGATGAGGTCTTGGGCGCGCGTCTGGTTCGACCCGATGGTCTTGAACACGACCTGGGCGACGTTCGGGCCGGGCCCCCAGAAGTCAGTGTAGCCGGACAGGAGGACGCGCTGGTTGGAGTTGTCCAGTTCCTCGAACTTGAACGGGCCGGTGCCCTTGGGGTCGGTGCCGATTGCGGACTGGGCGTCGGGGCTCGCGCCCGCGGCCTCGATTTGGGCTTTCGACATGATGGCCGCGGCGAACATCGCGAGGTTCCGGAGGAACGGCGCGTACTTCTGGCTGAGGTTGAACCGGACTTCGTAGTCCGAGGGGACGTCGATGGACTCCACCCAGTCGCCGAACGTCACCGACGAGTACCCCGAGCGGTTCTCGGTGCCGAGGAAGTACTCGTAGTCCTGGTCGATGAACCGGCGGACTGTCGCGCGGACGTCCTCGCCGGTGAGCTCTTCGCCGTTGTGGAACATGATGCCTTCCTTGAGCGTCACCGTCGCGGTGGTGCCTTCGAGCGTCCACTCGCTGGCGAGGCCGTCGACGAGTCGGCCGCCGCTGCCGGGTTCGAAGTCGATGAGCGTGTCGAACACCTGGTTGGTGACTTTCGCGACTTCGCCGCTGGTGGTCTGCTGTGGGCCGTAGTTCTGCGGGTGGTCGCCGCGGGAGTACACGAGCGTCCCGCTGAGGTCGGAGCCGCCGTCCTGCGTGGTCTCCTGGTCGGTGGTGCCTCCGCCGCCACCGCCCTCTGTCGGTTCGGACGTGGTCGTGCCGTCGCCGCCGTCGCCACTGGAACACCCTGCCATGGTGGTCGCCATGACTGTGGCAGCGCCTGCGGACTTCAGGAACGTGCGCCTGTCTACCGAATCACGTGACATACACCGGTAATAATTGCTTGCGTTCTTAAAAATACCGGTAGGAATGAGAACGTTTCACACAAGAGGGGTGGCGGCGCGGCGACCCCCGCCGTACCGCTGTGCTATCCGTGGGCGGCGTCAGTCGTGAAGGTGGCAGGCGGCGGGATGGTCGCTGTCGCCGAGCGCGGGTTCGCGGCGCTCGCACGGGCTCTCGAAGGCGTCCGCGAGCGTCTCCGCGGCCGCCGTCCAGTCGCCGCTGGCGAGGTGGTCGAACGACGACTCGAGGACGTCCCGTACCTCGCCCTCGGGTTCCGTCTCGAACTCGCGCTCCCAGAGGACGGCGGAGAACGCCTCGCGACTCGCGTCCCGGCCGCCGTCCGCGTGCGTGTCCGCGGTGTCGGCGTCCGCGTCGACTGCGGGCGTCTCGCGCTCGGCGGCCTCCTCCCAGATGGCATCGAGGGGGAGGTCGCGGTCTTCGACGCGCTCGCGGAAGTCCATCGCCTCCCGGAAGACGGCCTGCTCGACGTCCAGATCGTCCGGCGGGATGACTTTCGGGCACCGCGTCCGGAACCGGCACCCGGACGGCGGGTCGATTGGACTGGGGACGTCGCCCTTCAGGAGGATGCGGTCGCCGGTGTCCGCGAGCGGGTCTGGCACCGGAATCGAGGAGAGCAACGCCTCCGTGTAGGGGTGTTTCGGGTCGGCGAACAGGTCGCCGGTGCGCGCCGTCTCGACGACCTTCCCGAGGTACATCACGGCGACGCGGTCGCAGATGTGCCTGACGACGGAGAGGTCGTGCGCGATGAACAGGTACGTCAACCCGAACTCGTCCTGGAGGTCTTCGAGCAGGTTCAGAATCTGGGCCTGCACGGAGACGTCAAGCGCGGACACCGGTTCGTCCGCGACGATGAAGTCCGGGTCGACGGCGAGCGCGCGAGCGATGCCGACGCGCTGGCGCTGGCCGCCGGAGAGTTCGTGCGGGTAGCGCCCGAACTGGCCGGGTTCGAGGCCGACCGCTTCCATCAGGCTGGCCGCGCGGTTCCGGCGGAGCGCGCGCTTGGAGTCCCCCGCTGACACGCTGACGCTGACGTCGATGACGCGGCCGTCCTCGCGCGTGACGTCCGTGGAGACGTTCAGCGACCCCTCGACGTCCACGGTCACCTCGCCGTCCGCGAGCGACACGGACACCGGGACGACGGCCTCGCCGTCCGTGCTGCTGAGGATTGCGTCGACGTTGTCGTCGACGGTCACGGACACGACGTCCTCGTCCAGCCCCGACACCGAGAGGTCGGCGCGCGCCGTCACTCGCGGGTCGCTCTCCGGGAGGCCGTGAATCTTCAACGGCTCCATGATGGTCTGGCCGATGGTCTGCCGCGGGTCGAGCGACGACATCGGGTC